>JANNJX010000081.1:0-11146 GCA_031396005.1 Burkholderiales bacterium | reverse complement strand
ACATGGCGCGCGGCAAGCCGAGCGAGATCGATCACCTCAACGGCTTTGTGGCGCGTCGGGGCGCCGAGCTCGGCATCGCGACGCCGGTCAACCAGACCCTGAACGCCCTGGTCAAGCTGGTGGAGGCGGGTCGCACTCGTTCCACGTGATGTCTGAAGCCCACCAGCCTGTGCCACTGGAATTTGCGCAGGCCCTGCGCGAGTTGGGGTTGGCCGGCAGCGAGACGCTGGGCGGTGTGCCGCTCGCCGGCGGCGTTTCCTCCGACATCTGGCGCATCGATACGCCGCAAGGCCCTGTCTGCGCCAAGCGGGCACTGCCCCAGCTGCGCGTGGCAGCCGATTGGCGCGCCCCCATCGAGCGCAACCAGTACGAGGCGCGCTGGATGCAGGTGGCCAACGCCGCCGTGCCCGGCAGCGCGCCGCGCGTACTGGGCCAGCACGCGGCGCTCGGCGTGCTGGTGATGAGCTACCTGCCGCCGACACACCATCACCTTTGGAAGGAACAGCTGCACCAGGGCCACGCCGACATCAGCACCGCGCAGGCGGTCGGCCGGACGCTCGCGCGCATCCATGGCTACTCGGCCGCGCACGCAGAGCTGGCCTTGCAGTTCGATAGCGACCGGATCTTCTTCGACATCCGCCTCGAGCCCTACCTCATCGCCACGGCATCGAAGCACCCGGACCTCGCGCACGCGCTGCGAGCGCTGGTCGCGCAGACACAGGCCCACAAGCATGTGCTCGTGCATGGCGACGTGAGCCCCAAGAACATCCTGGTCGGGCCCCGCGGGCCGGTGCTGGTCGATGCCGAATGCGCCTGGTGGGGCGACCCGGCGTTCGACCTGGCGTTCTGCCTCAATCACCTGCTGCTCAAGTGCCTTTGGACGCCGCACGCCAGTACGGGCTTTCTCAGCTGTTTTGCTGCCTTGGCCGAGGCCTACCTCGAACAGGCCGACTGGGAGCCGCGTGCGAGTGTCGAGCAGCGCGCGGCAGCATTGCTGCCGGGGTTGTTGCTCGCGCGGGTGGACGGCAAGTCGCCGGTGGAATACGTGACGTCGGACGCGCAACGCAATGCAGTGCGCCGCACCGGCGGCGCGTTGCTGATGCGGCCCGTCTCGCAACTGGCCGACGTGCGCGTCGCGTGGGAAGGTGAACTGGACAAATGACCCATCGTTGTGAAATCAGTGCGGTCCATGCGCGCCGCGTTTGGGACAGCCGGGGCCGCCCCACGGTGGAGGCCGAGGTCCACCTGCACGATGGCGCCACGGGCCGCGCCATCGTGCCCGCCGGCGCCAGCAAGGGTTCGCGCGAGGCCCTGGAGCTGCGTGACGGCGGCGAGCGCTTCGGCGGCCTCGACGTGCAGCGTGCCGTGGCTCATGTCAATGAGGAGATCGCGCGCGCCGTGCTCGGGATGGCTGCCGACGACCAGGCCGCGCTTGATGAGCGGCTGATTCACCTGGACGGCACTGCAAACAAGCAACGTCTGGGCGCCAACGCGACGCTTGCCGTGTCGATGGCCGTCGCCCATGCCGCTGCAGCCTCGCACGGCCTGCCGCTGTACCGATACCTGGGTGGCGGCACTGCCACGCTACTGCCGACGCCGCAGATCCAGATCTTCGGTGGCGGTGCCCATGCCGGCAGGCGCGTGGACATTCAAGACTTCATGGTCATGTGCCCTGGGGCGAGCAGTTTCACGCAATCGCTCGAGTGGACGGCCGAGGTCTACCGGCATGCCGGAGCGCTGATGCAATCGCGCGGCGCGCGTTTCGGTGTGGCCGACGAGGGCGGCTGGTGGCCCGCATTCGATACCAGCGAAGAAGCACTTGAAGCGCTGGTCAACGCCATCGAGCGAGCGCACTTCGTGCCCGGCGAGCAGGTGGCCATCGCGCTGGACATCGCGGCCAGCGACTTCGGGCACGGCGGCCGCTACAAGCTGGGGCTGGAACGCCGCGAACTCGACAGCGACGGCCTGATCGAGTTGCTGCTGCGCTGGTGCGAGAAGTTCCCCATCGCCAGCATCGAGGACCCGCTGGCCGAGGACGACCCGGACGCCTTTGCGCGCTTCACGCGCGCCGTGGGCCACAAGCTGCAGGTGGTGGGTGACGACTTCCTGGTGTCGGATGCAGCCTTGTTGCATCAGGCGGCCGTCGCCGGTGCTGCGAACGCCGTGCTGCTCAAGCCCAACCAACGCGGCACGCTCACCGAGACGCTGCAGTGCTGGGACGCGGCCCGCGCCTGCGACTATGCGGGCATCGTGTCGGCTCGCTCGGGCGAGAGCGAAGACACGACGATCGTCGATCTGGCCATCGGTTGGCACGTCGGCCAGCTCAAAGTGGGTTCTTTCGCGCGCGGCGAGCGCATGGCTAAGTGGAACGAGGCCCTGCGCATCGAGGAGCGCCTGGGCTCGCGGGCACGGTTTGCGGGGGCGGGCGTGTTGGGCCGGACTCGCGCCAGATAGGTGCGTTGGCGCGGCGGGCTGCTCGGGCTAATGCCGAACATCCTCGCTGGTCAGGTAGCCAATGTTTCGAGTCGCTGCCGCAGCGATTCAGCCGCCGCTTGCTTGCAGCTTGAATCGGCGCAGGGATCGGGGCGCTCGGCCACGTCGGTGGGCACAAAGCGAACGCTCAAGCTTCACTTCCGGCCAGGAGCGGCTGCTCGGCCATCGCCGTTCGACCGTCCAATCAGATGGACAGCGGCTCTTCACCCACCATGCGACTGTCTTTCCCGATCAGTCGATCGTTCTGATGTTGTTTGCTCGCCAGCGCGCGCTGCGCCAGGACGCAAGCGGCGCGGCGCAGTACGCTGAAACCCGGTCCGCAGCCCTTCGCGGCGACCGACATCTCGATGCGGTATTGAAGAGGGACGGCAACACTGTGTGAAAAGCGCAAACTGGGGAACTGCCACAGGCCTCCGGAATGAATTGGCACGCGCTCCAGTTGCGGTCGCTCAAGAGTCGATTGACCGCGTTCACGCTGACGATCCTTGTGCTCGGCATTGGGACGATGGCCTTCTACGCCAGCCGAATGCTGCGCGAGGACATGGAGCGACTGACCGGCGAACAGCAGTTCTCCACGGTGTCGGTTCTCGCAGCGTCGATCAATGACGAGCTGATAAACCGCATCGCGGCGCTGGAACTCGTCGCCGGCGCGATCGATGCGTCCCTGCTCGGCAGCCCAGCAGGGCTGCAGAGCCTGCTCGACCAAAAGATCGTGCTTCCGGTCTATTTCAACGCCGGTGTGCATGTGGTCGGGCGCGACGGCGTGGCCGTTGCTGACGTGTCAGAGGCAGGCCACGTGGGCAAGAGCTTTGCCGACAACGAAGCTGTTCAGGCCGTCATGTCGGGTCAGCAACGCACCGTCGTCGGCAGCCCCTTGATGGGCCCGTTGCTCCGACAGCCACTATTCCCGATCGTGACCGCGATCCGCGATGAGCAGGGCAAGACCATCGGCGCGTTAATCGGCACCACCAGCCTCGCCAAGCCCAACTTCCTCGACAAGATTGCGCAATACCAGTATGGCCAGACCGGTGGCTACATCTTGGCCGCGCCGCTGCACAACCTGATCGTCACGGCCTCCGACAAGAGCCGCACGATGGAAGCCTTGCCTGCCCCCGGCATCAGCAGGATGGCTGACCGTTACCGGCAGGGCTACGAGGGCTTTGGCATTGCCGTCAACTCTCGCGGCATTGAAGAACTCTCTGCGGCCAAGCGCATTGCCGCAGCCGGCTGGTTCATTGCCGTCGTGTTGCCTACGGCCGAGGCGTTTGCCCCGATTCGGGCCCTGCAGCAACGCATGCTGGTCACCACGGTTGTGCTGACCCTGCTGGCGGCGGGCCTGACCTGGTGGAAGTTGAAGCGCCAGCTGGCGCCATTGAGCACCGCCGCCACCACACTGCGCAGCCGTGCCGACACTCAGCAGCCCCTGCAGGCCCTGCCCGTCGACAGGCCCGACGAAATCGGCGAGTTGATCGGTGGCTTCAACCGCACCCTCGCCACTCTGGCACAACGAGAGCAGGCACTGCAGGACAGCGAAGCCTTCAAGAGCACGATCCTCAATTCGGTTGATGCCGAGATTGCCGTGGTCGATCATGACGGCACGATCCGCGCAGTCAATGAACCCTGGCGACGGTTTGCACAGGAGAACGGCTTTGCGCCGGGCGAGACGGTGCCACAGATCGAAGTCGGCAGCAACTACTTGGCGGTTTGCAAAGCCGCCGCTGACGCAATGGCAGAGGAGGCCTCGAGTGCCCATGACGGCATACAGGCTGTGCTCGATGGCAGATTGCCTCTCTTCAAGCTCGAGTACCCGTGTCACTCGCCGACCCAACAGCGCTGGTTCAGCATGAGCGTCATGCCATTGGGCCAAAGCGCGCAGGCTGGCGCCGTTATCGCGCACACCAACATCACCGAGCGCACGTTGGCCGAGATCGAACTCGAGCAGCAGCACCAGCGCCTCGAACAACTCGTGCTGTCGCGCACCGCCGAGCTTTCAACTGCCACCTGCGCCGCCGAAGCCGCCAACCTGGCCAAGAGCACTTTCCTGGCCAATATGAGCCATGAGATCCGCACGCCGATGAATGCCATCATCGGTCTGACACACTTGTTGCGCCGCGGCGACCCGACACCAGCGCAGTCCACGCGGCTGCGCGATATAGACGCTGCTGCCTCGCACCTGCTGTCGGTCATCAACGACATCCTCGATCTGTCCAAGATCGAGGCTGGCAAGCTGAAACTCGAAGACGCCAACTTCTCGCTGGCTTCACTGCTCGACCATGTGCGCTCGCTGATCGCCGATCAGGCTCGAAGCAAGGGTCTGCTTATCGAGGTGGACCCTGACGCGGTGCCGCTTTGGCTGCGCGGCGATCTGACGCGGCTGCGCCAGGCGCTGCTCAACTACGCCAGCAATGCCGTCAAGTTCACCGAGCACGGCACCATTACCTTGCGCGCCATCCTGATGGAAGACAGCGGCGACGTTGTGCAGGTGCGCTTCGAGGTGCAGGACTCCGGTATCGGCATCGAGGCGCAGCATATGGCCGACCTGTTCAATGCCTTCGAGCAGGCCGATCCATCGACCACGCGCAAGTACGGCGGAACCGGGCTCGGCTTGGCCATCACCCGGCGCCTGGTCGGGCTGATGGGGGGACAAGCTGGTGTCGAAAGCGAGCCGGGCCAGGGCAGCACATTCTGGTTCACGGCCCGCCTGCACCGGGGCCACGGCATCATGCCGACGGCCGCGGTTGGCAGTGCCGGGAGTGCCGAGGCTGAATTGCGCGAACACCATGGCGGCGCTCGGCTGTTGCTGGCCGAAGACAACGCCATCAACCGGGAGGTGGCTGCCGAGTTGCTGCACGCGGCGGGGCTGTCGGTGGACATCGCCGTCGATGGCTGTGAAGCGGTGGACAAGGCGCGTACCACGGCCTACGAGCTGATCCTGATGGATGTGCAAATGCCGCAGATGGACGGCCTGGAGGCGACTCGCGCGATCCGCAATCTGACCAACCGAAGCAACACACCGATCCTGGCGATGACCGCCAATGCGTTCGACGAGGATCAGCGCGCCTGCCTCGAAGCAGGCATGAGTGACTTCGTTCCCAAGCCGGTGAACCCAGACGTTCTCTATGCCGCACTGCTCAAGTGGTTGTCGCCGAAACCCCCACAGCCACCGACCATGCCGGCAATCGATGAGAAGCCGGTGCCGTCGCTGGAGCACTCCGATCTGCCGCGGCTGTTGGCACGCATTCCGGGGTTGGACAGTGAGCTCGGGTTGGCGAGGGTGCGCGGCAACGAAACGACGTACGCGCGCATCCTGGCCTTGTTCATCAACAGCCATGGTGAGGACGCAAAACTCCTGAGCAAGAGCCTGGCATCGGGCGATCTGGCTGCGGTCTTGGCACGTGCTCACGCCCTCAAAGGCTCTGCCGGCAATATAGGGGCCATCGAGGTTGCCGAGGCAGCCGCTGCCGTTCAATCGGCGGTGCGGGCCAGTGCCGCACGCAACGTGCTCGACGGCCACGTCAGTTTGCTGATCGCCAAGCTGACAGGCCTGATCGATGGCATTCGATCGGCGCTGAGCGAGCGATAGTCCTTGTGTGAGGGCACGGCAGCATGGGACGACGTGCTTTTTCGCTCGCGGCGCAGGCGCCTATGATGATGAGCCTAACCGGATCTTCAGCGCGCCTCAATGGTCTGCGATGTCAACCTCGCTTCCCTCCGATCCCCTGGCTGCCGACGTGCGCGGCAAGGTCCTGTACATCGAGGATGTCGATGTCAACTTTGCGGTGGTCGAGGCTGGTCTGGCCGGCCATGCCGGGGTGCAGTTGATCCGTGCCACCACTGGACTCGAAGGCGTTCGCCTGGTGCGCAGCGAGCACCCCGACTTCGTGCTGTTGGACATGCACCTGCCCGATATCTCCGGCCTCGCCGTGGTGCGTCTACTGAACGAAGAGATTGCAGCGCGCCGGCTGCGCGTGACCATACTTACCGGCGACGAGTTCACGATGGACGTCATCAAGGCAATGAGCTTGGGCGCATTCGAGTACTGGGTCAAGCCAGTTGACATCGAAGTGCTCAAGGCTGGCGTGCGCCGTGCGCTGACCGGAAAGCGACCGGATCCCGCGCGCACGCTGACACCGCACTGAGTGCGGGCGGCCGCGCGCTTTGGCTGTGGGCACCGTCTCGCCCGAGTAGCTGAGCACCCAGGGCGACAGGGCCAGCCAGGCGCCAAGCACCGAGTTAACGGCGTCTTGCTAATGCTTGAGTTGCTTCATGGTCTTTTCCTCCTGTCGACGACCGATGCGCCGACACCAGGTTCCGACCGACGGGCTTCAGAACGCCGGCGCGGGCCTTTCCATCAGAGCCGATGGGGACTACGCTTGATTTCGATGAGCCACATTGCAGACTTCCGACACGCCGCGACGGCAGTCGTCATCGCTGCCGCGGTGGTTCTGTTGCCGGCGTGTGGCGGTGACGAGGGGACCGACGCCTCTGCGCATTCGCCGCCGCCGCTGGCGGCGGCGGGACTGGAAGCTGCGCGCGTGTCGAGTCGCGACGAGGCGCTGCGGATCGTCGCGCGCGGCGTCGTGGCGCCGCTGTACTACTGCGAACGGGCCCATGCCGTGTTGGCGCGCGCCTTCGAGTTGCGCTCGATCGCCGCCACGCCCCCGGCCTCGCCCGACGATCGCTGGCTGGTGGCGCTGGACGCACAGCCGATCGGCGCCGGGGCTGCCGGCCTGGTCACCGTCGACATCGAGGCCGCGGACCACGCCGAAGGCCTGATGCTGCGCGGCGAAGCCGGCTTCGCGCGGGCGCTGCTTCGCTTCGAGCACGTTGCTCTGGGCGCGGCGGCGCACATGGATGGCGCGATCGTGCTCGAGGTGTCGCGCACGGCCGCCGGCGCGGGGTCAACACGCCGCAGCCAGGCCGATGCACTTTCCGTCACCGACGGTCAGGCCACGCTGCACTGGTCGTACCTCGACGTCAGTGTCGATGCGCAGCAACAGGTGCAGCGGCTGAGCGTGGTGTCCGACGTGCCGGTGGGCGCCGGCGGTTCCGTGTGGCTGGACGCGACATCGAGTCAACCCGCTCAACTCGCTGCAGCGCCGGCCGCTGCGGGCTTGTCCTCAGGGCGTTTTGTCGCCGCCGGCGTGATCGGTTTTCTCAAAGCGCGCCTGACGCTGCAGGTGGCGGCCGACGGCGGCTGGACGATCGAGGTCGACAACGACAAGGACGATCGCATCGATTTCGTCGTGCAGGCCTCGGCGCAGGAAGCGCGCTCGCTGATGTCCGGCCTGTGAATCCGGTTCACCATGACCGCAACGGATTTTTCGCAGCTGCGCCAAGGCATGCTCGCCCAGATCGCCGCCCTGACGATCTATGACAGCGTGCCCTTGGGCAAAGCGGCGCTGGGCCGGCGAGTCATGGAGGCGCTGGCCAAGGTGCCGCGCCATGAGTTCGTGCCGCTCGAGCTGCAGTCCGTGGCCTACGTCGACGGCCCCCTGCCGATCGGCTGCGGAAAGACGATCTCGCAGCCCTTCATCGTCGCCGTCATGACCGACCTGCTCGATCTGCGCCCGAGCGACATCGTGCTCGAGGTCGGCACCGGGCTGGGCTACCAGACGGCCGTCCTGGCGCAACTGGCGCAGCGCGTCTACAGCGTCGAGCTGATCGAAGAGCTGGCTGTGCAGGCGCGGCGCCGGCTGGCGCGGCAGGGCTACGACAACATCGAAACCCGGGTCGGCAACGGTTGCACCGGGTGGCCCGAACAGGCACCGTTCGACAAGATCATCGTCACCGCCGCGCCCGAGCTGATTCCGGTGGCGCTTCTCGACCAGTTGGCGCCGGGCGGCAAGCTGGTGGTTCCCGCCGGCCTGCCCGATGCTCAGCAACTGCTGTTGGTGGAGAAGAACAGCGACGACACCCTGTCGACGCGCGCGATCCTGCCGGTTCGGTTCTCGCTGCTCGAAGAAGCCGACGCAGGCTGAATCCGCATGCGCAATCGTCTCGCCGACGAAACCAGCCCCTATCTGCAACAGCACGCCGGCAACCCGGTCGACTGGTACCCCTGGGGTGAAGAGGCGCTGGCACGGGCCCGCGCCACCGATCGGCCGATCCTGCTGTCGGTCGGCTACTCGGCCTGCCACTGGTGCCATGTGATGGCACACGAATGCTTCGAAGACAACGACACCGCGGCACTGATGAACCGGCATTTCGTCAACATCAAGGTCGACCGGGAGGAGCGGCCCGACATCGACCAGATCTATCAGACGGCCCACCAGTTGCTGACCCGGCGCGCGGGCGGCTGGCCGCTGACGATGTTCCTCACCCCTGAGGGCAAGCCCTTCTTCGGCGGCACCTACTTCCCGAAGCGTTCGCGCTACAACCTGCCGGGGTTCGACGACCTGCTGCGGCGGGTGGCCGAGGCTTGGCGCGCGCAGCGAGAGCCATTGATCGCGCAGGGCGACGCGCTCGTGCGGCAGCTCGCCGAGACGCTGCCCGCGCCGCACGACGGCGATCCCGGCGACATGCTGGCTTCGGCCGCGGAGCAGGCCGGGCCGCGGCTGCGCGACGCGGCGATGCAATCTTTCGATGCGGTCAACGGCGGATTCGGCGGCGAGGCGTCGATGTTCGACGCGCTGCTGCGCCATGCGCAAGCCACGGGCGACGCTGCCGCGCGCGACGCGGTCTTGTTGACCCTGCGCCGCATGCCCGAGGCACTGCGCGTGCCACTCGGCTTCGCCACGCTCGTCGCCGCGCTCGCCGAATGCCACTCGCTGCCGGCGCTGGTGGTGCTCACCGGACCCGGCGCGGCGACTTCCGCCTGGCGCGCCGGGCTCGCCGGGCGCTACCTGCCCGGCTCGATGGTGCTGCAACTGCCTGAGCACGCCACCGGCCTGCCCCAGGTGCTGGCCAAGCCGGTGGGCGCCGGTCCGCAGGCCTGGGTCTGCCGCGGCCCGCAGTGCCTGCCGCCGCTGGCTGACATCGAGTCGCTGTTGGCGTGCCTGTCGAGAGATGAAGCCGATGCCTGAAAACCTCGACCAGATCGCCGCGCGCACGCTCGCGCACTACGACCAGCGAGCGCAAGCCTACTGGGAAGGCACGCGCGATCACGACGTGAGCCAGAACATCGCGGCATTGCTGCAGGCCATCGACAAGCCAGCGCCGTTGGCGATCCTGGATTTCGGCTGCGGGCCGGGCCGTGACCTCGACACCTTCACCCGACTCGGCCATGTCGCCACCGGGCTGGAGGGTTCGCCACGGCTTGCGGCGATGGCCCGCGCGAGCAGCGGCTGCGACGTGCTGCAACAGAACTTCCTCGCGCTGGACTTGCCGGCGAGCCACTTCGACGGCGTATTCGCGAATGCAGCGCTGTTCCATGTCCCCAGCCAGGCCTTGCCGCGCGTGCTCAAGGCGCTGCATGCCACGCTGAAGCCGGGCGGCGTGCTGTTCAGCTCGAACCCCCGTGGCCAGGGCCAGGAGGGCTGGAACGGTGAGCGCTACGGCGTGTTCCACGACCTGCAGGGCTGGCGCGTTCACATGACCGCGGCCGGATTCACCGAACTGGCCCACTACTATCGTCCGTCCGGCCTGCCGTTCGAACGACAGCCTTGGCTGGCGACGGTGTTCAAGGCCGAGCCGCGGCTGCAACCCCATACAGCATCAGCGCCACCACGACCACGACGGTGAATCCGACATGGATGGCGAGCAGGGTGGCCAGCACCGCTCCGGTCACTGAAGCACAGCCGTTGATCGCCCAGGCCCAGGCAATCACCCGGACATCGCTGGCTTCCACCCGCGCCAGCCCCAAGGGGAACGGCATGCCCATGAAAAAAGCCAGCGGGGCGACGAGCGCGGCGAGATCACGATCCGAAGGGCGTCCGGCAACCCCATCGCGTGCTGGAACAGCCACGCCAGCAAGGGGAGGCAAAACTGAGCTGCACCGATGGTGAGACACAGGTGGGTGCATTGCGCGAGACGAAACTGGGCTGGCCGTACGGCCCAGATCGCTGCGTTTCGGGCTCGGCTTGGCGCGCCGCCCGACCTCTCAAAGGAGCGCAAAGCCAGCGATCGCCAAACCGGTACCAGTAACCCGTGGCGAATTTCGTCGTCGCCATGTCGTTCGCCAGCGCCAGTGCCAAAGGCCCGATTGCGGTCGAGGGGCTGCCGACCGGTTCGGTGCGGTCACGGGCCGGTGCCGACCAAGTTGCCGACCGTCACTCAGCGTCACCCGAAGGTTCCTTCATGCCCGATTGCCACCGCTATTCAAGGGCGTCTAGCACGCAGGCAAGCTACAGAAGGTGCGCAATGGTCCGGCGGCCTTCATGCTGCACAAACGGCAGGCAGCACTTCACCAATCGGCCCGCGCAACAGCGCGTCGGCGAGCGAATCCATCGGCGTCGGCTGGTTGTTGACGATGACGATGCGCGCACCGGCCTCCTTGGCCACCGGCACGACACCCGCCACTGGATAGACCTGCAAGGTGCTGCCGACCGCGAGCAGCAGGTCGGCTTCGGCCGCGGCGGCCATGGCGCGATCGATGACCGCCGGCACCAGGGCCTGGCCGAAGGAGATGGTGTCGCTCTTCAGGATGCCGCCGCAGGCGCGGCACGCCGGATCGGCCTCGCCGGCGCGAACGCGCTCCAGCACGTCTTGCATC
>JANNJX010000576.1:0-3928 GCA_031396005.1 Burkholderiales bacterium | reverse complement strand
CGAGCGCCGCAGCCGGCCGAGCGCGCTGCTGCTGTCGCGGCAGAACCTGCCGTATGCGCCCAAGGCCAGTCTCGACCTGATCAGCCGCGGCGCCTACGTGCTCGCCGAGCCGGCCGAAGTGGGACTGCACCGGCGAGCCCAAGCCGTCATCCTGGCCACGGGCAGCGAAGTGCAACTGGCGCTGCACGCGCAGGCCGCGCTAGCCAAAGACGGCATCGCCGTGCGCGTGGTTTCGGTTCCGAGCACGACCGTGTTCGACCGCCAGAGTGCCGAGTACAAACAGGGCGTGCTGCCGCCGAAGCTGCCGCGCATCGCCGTCGAAGCGGGGGTCACCGACGGCTGGTGGAAGTACGGCTGCGCGGCGGTGGTCGGCATTGATCGCTACGGCGAATCCGCGCCGGCGGGCGCGCTGTTCAAGCACTTCAACTTCACGGCGGAGAACGTGGCGGCGGTGGTGCGCAAGGTGTTGGCGTGACAATCCATCCATCGAACTCTCAACTGCACGGAGCGAACTGACATGACGATCAAGGTAGGCATCAACGGCTTCGGCCGCATCGGGCGCATGGTGTTTCGCGCCGCCGTGCAGAACTTCAAGGACGACATCCAGGTCGTTGCCATCAACGACCTGCTGGAGCCGGACTACCTGGCCTACATGCTGAAGTACGACAGCGTGCACGGCCGCTTCAAGGGCGACATCGCGGTCGAGGGCGGCACGCTGATCGTCAACGGCAAGAAGATCCGCCTGACTGCCGAGCGCGACCCTGCTGCGCTGAAGTGGGGCGGCGTCGGCGCCGACGTGGTCGTCGAGAGCACCGGCCTGTTCCTCACGCTCGACACCTGCCAGAAGCACCTCGACGCCGGCGCGAAGAAGGTGATCCAGAGCGCGCCCTCCAAGGACGAGACGCCGATGTTCGATTACGGTGTGAATCACACCAAGTACGCCGGCGAAACCATCATCAGCAACGCAAGCTGCACGACGAACTGCCTGGCGCCCGTGGCCAAGGTGCTCAACGACAGCTTCGGCATCAAGCGCGGCCTGATGACGACGGTGCACGCCACCACGGCGACGCAGAAGACGGTGGACGGCCCGAGCAACAAGGATTGGCGGGGCGGCCGCGGCATCCTGGAGAACATCATCCCGAGCAGCACCGGCGCGGCCAAGGCGGTGGGCAAGGTCATCCCCGAGCTCAACAAGAAGCTCACCGGCATGTCGTTTCGCGTGCCGACCTCGGACGTGTCGGTGATCGACCTCACCGTCGAGCTGGCCAAGGACACCACCTACGAAGCGATCTGCGCGGCGATGAAGGCCGCGTCGCAAGGGGCGATGAAAGGCGTGCTCGGCTACACCGAAGAAAAAGTCGTCTCCACCGACTTCCGCGGCGAGGCCATGACCAGCGTCTTCGACGCCGAGGCCGGCATCATGCTCGACCCGACCTTCGTCAAGGTGATCGCCTGGTACGACAACGAGTGGGGCTACTCGAACAAGGTGCTGGAGATGGTGCGCGTCGCCGGCGGCTGATCGGACGTTGACGCAGATCTCTCCCGACGGCCGCCCAGTGCGGCCTTTTGCATGCCGGCGACCGCTGCCGATCGGCCCTCACACCCGGCAACACGGCCCGCCGCCCCGCCTCTAGACTTCGGTTATGCAAATGTCTCACTCGATTGGCGGCCTGCTGTACAGCGCCGTGCTGGCTTCGGCTGTCTCCATTCCCGCTCTGGCCGCGACCGACGCGCCCCGGGTCAACGGCCTGATCGTGCAGTTGCGCGAAGCGCCCAGCCACGCGGCGCTGATGCGTGAGCGTGCGCTGGGCACGAGCACGGGGGCGCGCACGCATGAGCGCGAGCACGCGCGCTGGCAGGACGTGGTGCGGGCGATGCCGGCGTTGCGCATCAGCGAGCGCCGTGCGGTCGGCGAGTCGGCGCAGTTGATGCGCTTCGAAAAGCCGATGACCGTCGGCGAGGCCGAGGCCGCGGCGGCGCAACTTTCGCAGCGTCCGGATGTGCTTTGGGCGGCGCCGAATACGCGCGAGCGGCGCTTGCAGGCCACCGGGCCGGCCAATCCGCCAAACACGGAACCGCTGTTCGGCGGCAGTGGCGGCCAGTGGTGGCTGCAACCGGTGGCCGGCAGCGACGGCGTTCAGATCGCACAGCGTCTGCGCGGCGTAGCCGGCTTTCAGACGGCTTGGACCTCGGTGACGACAGGCAGCAGCACCTCAGTGATCGCGGTGCTCGACAACGGCGTCGTCGACCACCCGGACCTCGCCGGCAAAGTCATCGCCGGCTACGACATGGTCAGCGACGTCGAGTTCGCGAATGACGGCAACGGCCGCGACGCCGATCCGTCCGACCCCGGGGATTGGGTTGACAGCACCGACTTGGCACGCCCCGCCTACAGCAACAACGGCTGCGTCACCGAAACCAGCTCGTGGCACGGCACGGCGATCGCCGGCATGCTGGTGGCCACTGCCAACAACGGCCAAGGCGGCGCCTCGATGAACTGGCCCGGCCGGGTGCTGGCGGTGCGCGTGGCGGGCAAGTGCGGCGCCGACGTGGTCGATATCGTCGATGGCATGCGCTGGGCGGCGGGCCTGGACGTGTGCGCCAACGCGGCGTGCACGGCCTTGCTGCCGCGCAATCCGAATCCGGCGCGAGTGATCAACATCAGCTTCGGCGGTAGCGGCGATTGCAGTCCCTACCAGGGCGCCATCGACGAGTTGCGCAACGCCGGTGTGGTCGTCGTTGCCGCCGCCGGCAACGAGCACGCCGCTGCGCCGACGCGGCCGGCCAAGTGCCCGCGGGTGATCGGGGTCGCCGCGCTCAACCGAGACGGCTTCAAGAGCACCTACTCCAACTTCGGCCCGACGCTGGCGGTGGCCACTGTCGGCGGCGACGACCCCGAGGGCGCCTGGGGCAGCCGCGTCGCCGACAGCGGCTTGCTCGCCGTCGGCAACTTCGGCGACACGTCGCCGGGCGCGTCCGGCTACTTCAACTACTTCGGCACCAGCTTCTCGACACCCATCGTCGCCGGCGCGGCGAGCCTGATGTTGGCCGTGAATCCCGCGTTGACCGCAGCGCAGATCGAGCAGGGCCTGCGCGTCTCGGCGCGGCCGCACGTGACGTCGAGCCTGCCCGGCGTGGCCGCGTGCAGCAACGCCAACCCCGGGCGCTGCCTGTGCACCGCCAGCACCTGCGGCGCCGGCATCCTCGACGTGCCACGCGCCTTGGCCTATGCGGCTGCGCCGGGCAGCTACGTGCCGACGGCGCTGCAGCCGGCGGCGATCGACGCCGCCGAGTGGCGTGACGCCGCCGCAGCCGGCCCCGACCGTCCCTCCAACGCGCCGACGCCGCCGCCTTCCGACGGCGACAGCGGCGGTGGTGGCGGCGGTGGTGGTGGCGCGATGAGCGCGTGGTGGCTGCTCGCGCTCGGCGTCGCGGTGCTGGCGCTGCGGCGGCGATCCGCGCTGCGCTGACTCAGCGCGACGGCTTCACCGACATCACGCTGCCGAACACGCAAGCCGACGCTGCCTGCCCGCCGAGCTTGTCCGCCGTCAGGCCTTGCACCGCGTCGGCCGCTGCGCCGCGCAGGTTGTCCAGGCGCAGCCACGTGCGCCGCGAGCCGCTCTCGCGCAAGAGCGCCACGCGCGCGTTGCGCAGGCCGCGCTCGCGAAGGGCGTCGAGCGCGCTCTGCGCCGCGGCTTCGCTGTCGTGCCTGCCGAGCGAGTAGCCACCCTGATTTTCAATCGATGGGCCGCCCGGCAGTTCGACCGCCTCGAAACTCATCTTCAGCTTGACCAGCTCTTCGCGCCGCTGACGTGCCGCGTCGCGGCTCAGGATCGGGCCGACGAAGACGACGTACAACGCGCCGGCCGGGCGCTGCTCGCGCACCCATGGCCGATCGGGCAGCACGGCGGCCAGCGCCCGCTCCGCG
>JANNJX010000037.1:0-6029 GCA_031396005.1 Burkholderiales bacterium | reverse complement strand
GTGCTCGCGCGTGGCGCGCCACATCTGCGTGTACAGGTAGGGCATCAGCTTCAGGCGCAGACCCACGGCGGCGCGGATCATCGGCGTGGCCTCGGCATGCAGCCACGGCGAGTTGACGCTGCCGTCGGCCTTCCAGCTGTTCATGATCATGCGCGGCACGAGGCAGCAGGCCTGCGTCCAGCGGATCAGCATCTCGGCGTCGGGCACCGGGCCGTCGAAGCCGCCGATGTCGTGGCCCGTGTTGAACATGCCGGACAGGCTCATCGTCAGCGCCATGCGCTGGTTCCAGCGCATCGTGTGCCAGCTCGTGCTGTTGTCGCCGCTCCAGGTCTGCGCGTAGCGTTGCAGGCCCGGAGAGCCGCCGCGCGTGATCGTGTAGACGCGCTCGTCCGTGTGGTGACGCGCCTGCTGGTCGAAGGTGGCGCGTGTCATCAGCAGCGGCTGCAAGGCGTGCGCGCGCGCCATCGGCAGCGCCTGGCCGAAGCCGTGGCACGTCGCGCCTTCGCCCCAGATTTCGTACTCGTTGTTGTCGTTCCAACCGACGTCGATACCGACGTCGAGGATCTGCTGCTGAAGCCCGGCTTGCCACCAGGCTCGGTCGCCGTCGCGCGTGAAGTCCAGATGCGCGCCCCAGCCGTCCCAGAATTGCTCGAGGCAGGGGAGGCCATCGCCATGACTGTCGCGCACGAACGCGCCGTCGGCCGCGAGCTGCGCGTAGGCCGGGTGGTCGTCGAGCAGGCAGGGCTTCAGGTTGGCGATGGTGCGCACGCCGGCGTTGGCAAACGCCGCCATCAGCTCGCGCGGTTGCGGAAACTTGGCGTGGTTCCAGGTGAAGACGTAGCGCTGCTTGCCGCGGCTGCTGTAGCCCGAGCCGAAGTGAAAACTCGACAGCGGGAAGCCGTCGCGCTCGGCATGAGCGAGGAACTCGCGCACGCGCGCCTGACCATCGGCCGCATCGGTCAGGCCCATGGCGGTGTTGGCATAACCGAGCGACCAGCGTGGCGGCAGCGCGGTGCCGCCGATGGCGGCGACGAAACGCGCCAGCGCCTCGCGCAGCGAGGGGCCGGCGAAGGTGAAGAGGTCGAGGTCGCCGTCGGCGATTTCGGTGGCGCGGTAGCGGCCGTGGTAATTGTCGTGCTCGGCGCCGAAGTCGAACGCGCATTCGGCCAGGGTGTCGTAGTACTGGCCGCTGGCTTGGCCGTTGCGGTGGCTCAAGAAGAACGGCCAGTGCTTGTAGAGCGGATCACCGTTCTCGGCGTCGTAGCCGAGCGCGTCGAGCATGCGTGTGCGCAGGCGACGGCCGTGCAGGTCGAGCGGGCCGGTCTTGTCGCCGAGGCCGAAATAGCGCTCTTGCGCCGGCTCGCGCTGCTGCCAGTGCCAGAGCGTGCCGCTGCGCGCGGAGAAGGCGTAGGCGTAGCTATCAGCTCGGTCGCCGCAGCAGACCTGCCAGGCGTCGCCGTCGATGCGTTGCTCCCAGGTGATGGCGAACGGGTCGAGGGCCACGCGTGCGCGCAGGTGTGAGCCGTCGAGGTGCAGCACGTCGCCGTGTTGCGATGGCGGGGCGTTCGCGTCGGGCTTGAACAGCGCGTCGCGCTGCATTCCTTCGAGCGGAAACACGCCGGACGGATCGAGCGCCCAGGTGCGCGGCTCGCGAAAGCCGTCGGGCGGCAGCAGCGTCGTGCGGCCGCTGTGGCCGTCGACCATGCTGACGTGCGCGCGCCAACCGTGATCGAGTTGGAGGTCGATGACGCCAGAGGCCATCGACAGCAGCGTGGCTTTTCGCAGCGGCGTCATGACCGCAACGCCTTGCCCGCCTCGTCGGCAGCAAACAGATGACAGGCCTGCGCCGGCGCGTAAGCCGTGAGCGTGTCGCCCACCGCCGTGCGCACTTGCCCTGCGCTCTGCACCGTGACGCGTGTCGCCTGCTGGCCCGGCAACGTGCCGTAGACCAGCGACAGGCCGCCGAGCTGCTCGACCTGGGCCACCGTGACCGGCAGCGCCAGCGCGCCGGGTTGCGGCAACAACGACAGATGCTCGGGCCGCACGCCGAGCGTCAGCGCCGTGCCCGCGGCGGCGCGCGCGCCGGGCACCGTCAACGAGCCGCCGAACGCCGGCGCCACGGAACCGTCCGCAGCCGCGGTGACAGCGACGAAATTCATCTGCGGCGAGCCGATGAAGCCGGCGACGAACTGGTTGGCCGGCTTGTTGTACAGATCGAGCGGCGCGCCGACCTGCTCGATGCGGCCCAGGCGCAGCACGACGATCTTGTCGGCCATGGTCATCGCCTCGACCTGGTCGTGCGTGACGTAGATGCTGGTCGCCGCCAAGCGCCGGTGCAGCGCGCTGATTTCACCGCGCATCGACACGCGCAGCTCTGCGTCGAGATTCGACAGCGGCTCGTCGAAGAGAAAGATCTTCGGCTCGCGCACGATCGAGCGGCCGATCGCCACGCGCTGGCGTTGCCCGCCCGAGAGCTGCGTCGGCTTGCGCTGCAGAAAAGCGTCCAGGCGCAGCAGCTTGGCGGCGTCGCCGACGCGCTTGTCGATCTCGTCTTTCGACGTGCCGATGTTCTCCAGGCCGAACGCCATGTTCTGCCGCACCGTCATGTGCGGGTAGAGGGCATAGGACTGGAAGACCATCGCCAGTTCACGGTCGGCCGCGCGCACGTCGTTGACGCGTTGGCCGTCGATCAGGATGTCGCCGCTGCTGGCGTCTTCGAGGCCGCAGATGATGCGCAGCAGCGTGCTCTTGCCGCAGCCCGACGGGCCGACGAAGACGACGAACTCACCGTTGTTGACCGTCAGGTCCACGCCGTGGATCACGCGCACGGTGCCGAAGTCCTTGACCAGTGACTTGAGTTGCAGCGACGCCATTATTTGACCCCGGCAGAAGCGATGCCCTGCGTGATGTACTTCTGCAGGAAGGCGAAGACCAGCGTGATCGGCAGCAGCGTGATCACCGTCATCGCCAGCAGGTAGTGCCACTGCGTGACCAGGTCGCCCTGGAAGG
Organism: Burkholderiales bacterium; assembly: GCA_031396005.1. Classification (GTDB taxonomy): domain Bacteria; phylum Pseudomonadota; class Gammaproteobacteria; order Burkholderiales; family Burkholderiaceae_C; genus CADEEN01. The sequence continues at coordinate 3,020 of JANNJX010000037.1, read as the reverse complement.
CGTTGAGTGCCAACTGCAGCGTGAACTGCTCGTTTCTCGTCAGCACGATCAGCGGCCAGAGGAAATCGTTCCAGCGCCACATCACCGAGAAGATCGCCAGCACCGCGAGCGCCGGCGCGGCCAGCGGCAGCACGATGCGCCAGTAGATGCGCCACTCGCTGGCGTGGTCCATGCGCGCCGCGTCGAGCAACTCGTCGGGGATCGTCAGCATGTACTGGCGCAAGAGGAAGACGCCGGTCGGCGTGGCCACCGCCGGCCAGATCACGCCCCACAGGCTGTTGAGCAAGCCGAGTTCGCTCACCACGAGGAAGTTGGGCACGAGCACGATGGCCGGCGGCACCATCAGCGTGGCGATGATGAGCAGGAAGACGCCGCTGCGGCCCTTGAACTTGTACTTCGACAGCGCAAAGGCGGCCATCGAGTTGAAGAGCAGCGTGAAGATGGTCGCGACGACAGTGATGAAGACCGAGTTCCACAAGTAGCGGCCGAAGTTGAACTTGCCGCCGAGCTCGGTGTAGTTCTCGGTGGCGAGTTTGAATTCGCGCACCGGCTCGCGGTCGGCGATGTTGACGCGGATCGGCTCGTCGGGCTTCGCCGGGTCCACATGCGTGGCCACCAGGCCGATTCGGCGCAGCTCGGCCAGCTCGCGCGTGCTGCCGTCGGGCAGCTTGACGCGGTACAGCGGTTTCAATCCTTCTTCGCCCGGCACCGCGACAGCCTTCTGACCATACGGCAACAGGCGCGGCGGAAATTCGGAGAGCGCCGCTTCGGTCTTGAACGACGACAGCACCAGCCACAGCACCGGGCCGAACATCAGGAACAGGCCGACTGCCAGGTAGGCATAGGACAGCCAGTCGGTCCAGTCGAGCGAGCGGCCGCCGCGGGTGCGGGTGACAAAGGCGACGGCATTCACTTTGCCTTCTCCCCGGCATCACCTGCGCTCGTCGCCCGCAACTGGATCAGCGTCAGCACGATCAGCGCCAGCGCCAGCAGCAGCGAGCCGGCCGCCGCCAGGCCGTACAGCCGCACCTGCTCCTGGAAGCCGGTCTGGTAGATGAACTGCACGATGAAGGTCGTCGCCGAGCCCGGCCCGCCTCCCGTGAGCACGAAGACTTCATCGAACGTCTGCACCGCGCGGATCGCCGCGAGCACCAGCACGACAAGCAGGTTGGGCATCAAGAGGGGCAACGTGATGCGCGTGAGACTGCGCCACGGCGACGCGCGGTCGAGCTGCGACGCTTCGTACAGGTCGGCCGGAATCGCCTGCAGGCCTGCCAGCAGGATCAGCGTGTAGAAGCCCATGTGGGCCCAGATGCTGACGAAGACGACCCAGAAGAACGCCCAGCCGGGCTCTGCCAGCCACAGCGTCGGCGCGTTGCCGGTGGCGACCATGACGCCGTTCAACAAACCGTCGCGTTGCAGGATCCATTTCCAGATCAGCGCGACGACGACGGGCGACAGCAACACCGGATAGAAGTACACGCCGCGCCAGAAGCCGCGGCCGATGATCTTGCGGTTCAACACCAGCGCCGTGATCAGGCTGAACAGCACCATCAGCGAGACCTGGAACACGGAGTACTGCGCCGTGTTCCAGACGGCGCGCCAGAACAGGTCGCGTTTGCAGGTGGAAGGGTCGAAGTGGTTGGTGCAGTCGAGCAGCGTCGCCAGGTTGTCGAAGCCGACATAGGGCCGGTCCTTCAGGTACAGCTCGACGCCGCCGGTGAAGGCGTAGACGAAGTTGATCGCGATCGGCAGGAAGGTGAAGACGCCGAAGATCAGCAGGTTCGGCGCCAGAAAAAACCACGGCGTGCTGCGATTGACTTGCATTCGCCTTACTCCCTCTCCCCCTGCGAGAGGGCTAGGGTGAGGGCGTGCGGGCACGCGCGATCACCCTCACCTGCGGTGCGCGCAGCGGCAAGCATGCCGCAACCGCTCGACAGACTCCCCGCACGCGGCGCGCCACCCCCACCTCGCTCCCAACCCTCTCCCGCACGCGGGAGAGGGTGCAAGTCGTTCACTTGCTGGCCGCCTTGACCTGCTCGTCCATGTCCGACGCCATGCGCTTCAACGCGTCTTCCACGCTCATCTCGCCGGCCACGGCCTGGCCCAGGCGCTGCGCCGTCGGCAGGAACACCGAGCGGTTCAGCCGATAACCTTGCAGGTCGAAGTTGGGCTTGGCGATCTTCGGCACGTCGGCGACAAAGACATTCAACGCCGCCTTGGCCATCGGCGAGACGTTGTAGGTCACGCCGGCCTTGGCCACCGAGAGGCTGGCCGGGATGTTCTCGGTGCGCGCCATCAGCTCCTTGTAGTTGGCGTCGTCGGCGAGGAAGTCGAGGAACTTGGCGGCCAGCGCCGGCTGCTTGGTGTGCTTCAAGGCGACGAAGGCCGCGCCGCCCGGCATCGCAGTGCAGGCCGCCGGGCCGCAGGGCGCAGGGGCGACCGCCCAGTCGAAGGCCTTGGTGACCTGCGTGTCCATGCGCTTCAATTGCCACGAACCGGAGTAGTAGACGACGACGCGGCCGTTGGCGAACTCTTCGAAGGCGTCGCGGTATTGCGAGCCGCCGGTACCGCCCCAGACTTCTTTGGGCATCAGGCCGGCCTTGTGCCAGTCGACGAACTTTTTCGCCGCAGCCTGGTAGCCGGCATCGATGACGGGCGCGCCCTTTTCGTCGAAGATTTTCGCGCCGTAGGCCACGGCCAGCGGCGCGAAGCGGTGGCCGCTGCGGTCCATGGCCATCGCGAACGGCACCTTGGTCGCCTTGGCCACCTTGTCGGCCGCGGCCATCCAGTCGTCCCAGGTCGCCTTGGCGTCGGGCATCGGCACCTTGGCCTGCTCGAACAGCGACTTGTTGACATAGGCACCGGTGACGGTGAGTTGCGACATCAGGCCGTAGATGCCCTTGTCGGCCGCATTGGCGCGAAACCATGGCAACGTCGAGGCGAAGTTGTCGCTCCACGACTTGACGCGGGCGGCGCCGAGGTGCGGCGTCAGGTCGAGGTAGAACTTGTTCAGGCCG
>JANNJX010000025.1:0-11021 GCA_031396005.1 Burkholderiales bacterium | reverse complement strand
GCGCTGGCGCTGCTGCATCGCCGCGGCCAACGACGCCGCCCCCGCGCCTTCGGCGACGTTGTGCGTGGCGCTGAAGAGCAGGCGCATCGCGGCAGCGACCTCGGCGTCGCTGACCGCGACCACGTCGTCGGCCTCGCGCCGAATCACGTCGAGCGCGGCGGCATCGGGCACGCGGCAGGCCATGCCGTCGGCGAGCTGCGTCGTCGTCGGCGCCTCGACCACGCAGCCGGCGCGAAACGAATCGAGATACGCCGTCGCATGCGCAGAGACCACGCCGACGATGCGTGTGGCGACGCCGGTGATGGCGCGCGCCGTCGCACAGGCGCTGATGCCCGAGCCCATGCCGATCGGCACGAAGACGACGTCGGGCTGCACGGCGCGAAAGAACTCGACCGAACAAGTCGCCACGCCGAGCACCAGATCGGCGTGGTACGACGGCACGAAGTGCAGCTCGCGCTGTGTCGCCAGCGCGGCAGCGTGCTCGCGCGAGGCCTGGAAATCTTCGCCATGCTCGATCAGCTCCGCGCCGAGCGCGCGCATGGCCGCGTTCTTCTCCACCGAGTTGCCGCGCGGCACGACGATGGTCGCCGACAAGCCATGCCGCTTCGCCGCAAACGCGAGCGACTGGCCGTGGTTGCCGCGCGTGGCGCTGATCACGCCGTGCACGGCCGGCTCGCGCTCGCGCAGCGCCTTCATGTAGACGAGGCCGCCGCGCACCTTGAACGCGCCCAGCGGCGTGTGGTTCTCGTGCTTGACCCAGACCTCGGCGCCGAGCGCTTCGGCCAGCAGCGGCCAGGCGTACTGCGGTGTCGCCGGCATCGCGGCATAGACCGTGCGCTGCACGGCTTCGAACTCGATGGCGGTCGGGGCTTGCATGGTTTACGACGAACTCAGGGTGACGGGGCCGCGCGGTGTTTGCAGGTTCGCTTCGAGTGCGGGGCCTGGTGTGTCGGAGAAGATCAGCTGGGGCATGTCCAGCAGCGAGCGAGGCACGCCGCGCACGACGAGCGAACGCAGGCTCACGCCCGAGTGCGGCATCGACGCTGCCGGATGTCGCTGCCCCCACTCGATCAGCGTCGGCAGCGCGCCGCCGCACGACACCGCACCGTCGTCGCGCACTGCGATCTGCCAGCGCAACGGGCCCGACGGCGTGTCGCGCGAAGCCGCCAGCGCGCGGCCGTTGTCGACGCCACGCTCGCGCAGCGCCGCCAGCGCGGCCGCGAGTGCGCTCGTGCGCGCGACGAAGGTGATGAGCCGCGGCCCGCGCGACAGGTCCAGGCCATCGAGCCCGAACCAGCGCGCGCGGGCAGGCAGCGGCGCGTCCGGATCGATGGCGATGATCTCGAAGAACGACAGGAGGAACGCGTCGCTCGACAGGTTGAACAGCCGGTTGTGCGTGCTCATCAGCGCGTGCTTACCGCCAGGCCCCGGCGTGATTCCGAGCGTGGCCTCGCACCAGCGCGCGCCCTCGTCGAGCGTGCGCGCGGCGACGACGAGGTGGTCCAGCGCTACGCCGCTGACAAGGCAACCTGCGCGCTGCGCGCTCCGGGGCGTGAGCGCTTCGGAGCGGCCGGGCACGCTCACAGCATCACCGCGCCGTCGATCACCGTCACGCTGTGGCCGCCGATCCAGATGTCGTCGCCGTCCTGCTGCACGAAGACGCAGCCCGCGCGGCCCATCGCCGTGCCCTGCGCGGCGACGTATCGCGGCGTCGCGAGGCCGTTGCCGATCAACCACTGCGCCAGCGCTGCATTCAGGCTGCCGGTGACCGGGTCTTCGGCGATACCGTTGTTGCCGGTGAAAAAGGCGCGGACTTCGAACTGCGTGTCGCGGCCTGCGGCTTGCGGGCCGACCACGCCGACCTCCCAACCGTCCAGCAGCGCGCTGTCGGGTTTCAAGGCCAGCACCTGCTCCGCCGAGCGCAACATCACGCCGCGCCACGGCGGGCCGTTGTGGCACCACGCATGGGCGGCGATGTCGTCGCGTGCGATGCCCAGGCCGCGCGCGATGCGAAGCACGTCGGCCTCGTCCAACGGGCCGCTCTGAATCCGCGGCGGCGCGGCGAAGGCCAGCCGCTCGCCGTCGCGACGGATGCGCACCAGGCCGACGCCGCACTGCTGCACGATGTGCTCGCCCTTCGGGGTGCCGCCGGCTTGCAGCCAGGCATGACAACTGCCGAGCGTCGGGTGGCCGGCGAACGGCAGCTCGCGGCCGGGGCAGAAGATGCGCACGGCGTAGTCGGCATCGGCATGCGTCGGCGGCGAAAGAAACGTCGCCTCCGACAGATTGGTCCAGTCGGTAAAGCGCTGCATCGTCGCGGCGTCGAGGCTGCTGCCCTCCAGCACCACCGCCAGCGGGTTGCCTTTGAGGGCAGCGTCGGTGAAGACATCGACCTGCTTGAACGAGCGCTTCATGCGGCGGCCTTCAGCACGCGGGCCAGTGCGGCCACGCCGGCTTCGATCTTCTCCGGCGGCGAGGTCACGAACGACAGGCGCAGCGTGTTCTTGCGCGGCGCGCTGGCGTAGAACGCCGCGCCGGGCACGTAGGCCATGCCCGCATCAACGGCCTTGGGCAAGAGCGCGACCGCGTCGATGTGCGCCGGCAGCTCGAGCCAGAAAAACATGCCGCCCACCGGCGTCACCCACTGCGCGACGCCACTCAGGTGTTTGGCCAGCGACGCCTGCATCGCGTCGCGGTGCAACTTGTAGCGCGCGCGGATCATCGGCACATGCGTGTCGAGCAGGCCATCGCGTATGACCTCGTGCACGACGCGCTGGTTGAAGATCGGCGTGTGCAGGTCGGCCGCCTGTTTGGCCTGCAGCAGCTTCGGGTAGAGCGCCGGCGGCGCGACGATGTAGCCCAGCCGCAAGCCCGGCGCCAGCACCTTCGAAAACGAGCCGAGGTAGAGCACGCCCTCGGGCCAGCGCGAGGCCAGCGACGGTGGCGGCGCGGCGTCGTACCAGAGGTCGCCGTACGGGTTGTCTTCGAGCAGCGGCAGCCCCTTGGATTGCGCGGCCGCAACAACCGCGGCGCGGCGCGCTTCGGTGTAGACATGCCCGGTCGGGTTCTGGAAGTTCGGCAGCAGGTACGCAAAGCGCGCGCCGGTGGCGGCCGCGGCCAGCGCGTCGGGCTGCGGACCCTCGTGGTCGGAGTCGACGGCGACGATGTTCGGCTCGTAGGGCGTGAAGGCCTGCAGCGCGCCGAGGTAGGTCGGCGTTTCGACGAGCACGCGCGCGTCGGTGTCGATCAGCACCTTGGCGGCGAGGTCCAGGCCCTGCTGCGAGCCGGTGGTGATCAGCACTTGGTCGGCCTTGACGCGCATGCGCTGCTGCTCGTTCAGGTGCGCGGCGACCCACTCGCGCAGCGGCGCAAAGCCTTCGCTGGCCGCGTACTGCAAGGCCTCGCGCGGCGCGTCGCGCAGCACCTTCGTGCAGGCCTCGCGCATGGCCTGGATGGGAAACGTGTCGGCCGACGGCAGCCCACCGGCCAGCGAGACGATGCCGGGCTTCTCGGTGATCTTCAGGATCTCGCGGATCACCGACGGGTTCATGCGCTCGGCGCGGCGGGCGAGCGTGAAGGGGGTTTGAGCGTTCATGCGCGGTCTCCTCGAAGTGAAGCGCGTACCGGCATGCGTTTGCCGATGAAGACCACGGCGACGACGGCCAGTGCAAAGAAGACGGTCGTCGCTTCGAGTTTCTCGCCGAGCAGCGGCACGGCCGCGAGCAGGGCGAGGAACGGTTGCAGCAACTGCACCTGCGACACGCGCATCACACCGCCGAGCACGAGGCCGCGGTACCAGGCGAAGAAGCCGAGCCACATCGAAAACAGCGTCACGTAGGCGAAGCCGCCCCACGACGCAGCGCGCACGTCGGCCGCGTTGGCCGGCCAGGTGGCGAGCATGGCGGGCAGCGTGACCGGCAGCGACAGCACCAGCACCCAGCAGATGACCTGCTCGGCCGGCAGCGTGGCCGAGACGCGTGCGCCGGCCACGTAGCCGATGGACGCGCTGGCCACCGACAGTAGCAGCAAGCCGTCGGCCGCCGACAGTCGGCCCTGGCCTTGCAGCGCGGCAAAGCCGATGACGAGCGCGCAGCCGATGACGGCACAAACCCAGAAGCCGATCGACGCACGCTGGCGCAACAACAGCGCGGCGGCGACGGCCGTGCCCAGCGGCAGCACGCCGGTGACGACGGCGGCATGCATCGCATCGATCTGGCGCAGCGCCAGCGCCAGAAACAGCGGAAAGCCGACGACGGTGCCGACCGCGCAGACCGCCAGCGCTGCCCAATGCACGCGCGCCGGCCGCGCCGCGCCGACCCAGCGCAAATAGACGATCGACAACAAGCCCGCCAGCGCCGCCCGGCCCGCGGTGACGAAGGCCGGCGGCAGTTGCGGCGCGCTGGCGTCGCCGACCGCCAGCCGCGTCATCGGCAGCGTCAGCGCGAAGATCGCCACGCCGAGCAGGCCCAAGGCGTAGCCGTGTGTCAGGTCCGTGGAGCCGCGCGAGGCATCGCTGCCGTTCATGGCAACAGCATCCACAGCGCCGTCGCCGCGAGCACGAGCGCCATCGCGCGGTTGAACCACAGCAGCCGCTCGCCCTGCGCCAACCACGAGCGCAAGCCCGCACCGACGGCGGCGTAGGTGAAGTTGCTCGCAAAGCCGTAGGCCGCAGCGATCGGCAGCACCCACATCAAGCGCGACGCCACCTGGCCTTCGACGGCGATCCAGGTGCCGGCGATCGTCAGCGCGTTGATCCAAGCCTTGCCGTTGACGAACTGCAGCGCCACGCCGCGGGCGAAGCCGACATCGAGCGCGCTGCGCGATGCCGGCTCGCCCGGGCGAGTGCGCGAGCGCTGCGCCAGCTTCCACGCCAGCCACAACATGTAGGCCGCGCCGGCAACGCGGATCGCCGCGCCCAGCGCCGGCAAGGTCGTCACCAGCGTGCCCAGGCCGGCCGCGCTGGCCAGCAGCAACAGGCACCAGCCGCACGGCACCGCGACGACGAAGCGCATCGCATGCGCCAGGCCGTGGTTGGCGGCCATCGCCGCCGAGAGCGTCGTGTTCGGCCCGGGTGTGAACGCCATTGCCGTGGTGTAGGCGAGCAGCGCAGCGAGTTCGGTGGCGGGCATACCGGCAGTCTAGGCGGCGCAGGCAGTACAGCGTCAGTACACTTTGGCCTTCACTGACACGCCTTGTACTGCCGACGATGCCCACACAGCCGACCCTGCCCGCTTTCGAGCGCGGTGCGCTGGCGTCGCTGCCCGAGCAGCTCGCGCAATGGTGGGCGGCGCAGATCCACGCGCGCACGTTTGCCGCGGGCGCGCGGCTGCCTTCCGTGCGCGACGCGGCGCGCCGGCATGGCTTGTCGCCGTCCACGGTCGTCGCCGCGTACGACCAATTGCAGGCCCAGGGCCTGGTCGAAGCGCGCGCGCAACGCGGCTATTTCGTGCGCGAGGTGGGCGCGCGCGGCGCCTCGTCGCCGACGACAGCGGTGACGCGCCGCGCGCCGCCGCTGGACGCCGCGGCGATGGTGCGCAGCATGTTCGAGCACCGCGGCGACAAGGCGGCGTCGCCCGGCATCGGCACGCTGCCGCCGGACTGGCTCGACCTGCCGCTGCTGCACAGCGCGCTGCGCCGCGCCATCGCCGACGACGTTGGCGAGGCGAGCAGCTTGCGCTACGGCGATCCGGCCGGCGACGCGCGGCTGCGCACGGCGCTGACGCACCGCCTGGCCGACCTCGGCATCGGCAGCCACGCCGGGCAGATCGTCACCACCGCCGGAGCGACGGCCGCACTCGACCTGGTCGCGCAGTTGCTGCTCGCGCCGGGCGACAGCGTGCTCGTCGACGAGCCCGGCTGGCCGGTGGAGTTCGCGCGGCTGGCGCTGATGGGGGTGCGCTGCATCCCGGTGCCGCGCGCGCACGACGGCCCGGACCGCGCGGCGATGCGCCGCATCCTGGACGGTTGGCGTGGCGACGACAAACCGCGCGCGTACGTCACGGTGTCGGTGCTGCACAACCCGACCGGCAGCTCGATCACGCTGGCTGCGGCGCACGAGGTGCTGAAAATCGCCGAGGCGCATGACCTGACCGTCGTCGAAGACGACAGCTACGCCTGGCTGGCGAGCAGGCAGGCGCCGCGCCTGTGTGCGCTCGATCAACTGCAGCGCACGGTCTACGTCTGCGGCTTCTCGAAAATCCTCACGCCGGCGTGGCGCGTCGGTTTCCTGGCCGCGGCGCCGGCGCTGGTCGAGCGGGCGATCGATCGCAAGCTGCTGACGACGCTCGGCGCTCCCGGCCTGGCCGAGCGGGCGCTTGCGATCGCGCTCGAACAAGGCGCGCTGCGCCGCCACGCCGAGCGCATCGTGCAGCGCCTGGCTACGGCGCGCACGCGCACCGTGCGCTTGGCGCAGGAGGCGGGCTTCGCCTTCGCGACGCCGCCGCAAGGCCTGTTCGGTTGGGTCGACACCGGCGTCGACACCGAGCGCCTGGGCACGCGGTTGCACGCCGACGGCTGGCTGCTGACGCCGGGCAGCGTGTTTCACGTGATGCCGCAGCGCTCGACGCTGATGCGCGTCAACTTCGCCGTCGCCCAGGATGCGCGGCTGTGGCGCGTGCTGCGCGAGGCCCGCGAGCGGATCGGCAAGGCGCCGCGCGCCGTGGCCGCCGACAACCCGGCTTTACCCGCTCCCACTCTTTTAGGGGGCCACTTGAGAGGCCCGGCCAATCGCAACCAGGCGTAACATAAGGGCACAAATTAGGCCTTGCAGCGCTTGCACTTCGCTCTTCCACGTTGACGTGACCTTCGAATCCACTCTGCCGCTCGGCGAACCCGAACTGATGCGGGTCAGCGCCTTCGAGCGCTACCTCGACGAGCTGCGGCGCGAGAGCGGCGACGCCTCGCTGACCCGGCTGTCGTCGCTCAACCCGTCGCTGCTGCAGGATCTGCTGCGCTTCGAGCAGGACGGCCGCCGCACCGAAGTCCTGGAAGTCATCGCCGCCTGCGTGCGCCACGCGCGGCCGCTGGCGATCTACCTGCAATGCGGCCTGCGCGTCGTGCCGCTGACGCTGTTCCCCAACGAGCGCCTGGTGCACTGCCCCCTGCACATGCACGAGTTCCTGACGCAGCGGCTGTCGGACATGGCAGTGCTGCGCGTCGAGCCGGCCATGCTGCGCCCGCCGGGCGATCCGGAAGAAGCGCTCGTCGGCGAGCCGCATCTCTACCAGCCGCTCGGGCCGGTGGCGTGGGAGCTGGCGATGCGCGGTTCGCGCGAGCAACTGCTGCCCGAGATCGGCGGGCCCGCGGCCTACCGAGTGGCGCTGGGCACCAACCTGCGCGACGTGGTGCTGACCGGCGTCGTGCAAGCCGCCGTCAACCGCCTGCACCGCGAGAGCGCGAACCTGCGCGAGATGGCCGAGTGGCCGGGCCTGAACCGGGCGCGTGCGATGCGCCTGCTCAACGCGCTGTACCTGCAAGGCGGCCTGATCGTCAGCCGCACGCACCCGGTGGCGAGCAACGAGAGCTGGTTCGGCAGCACGACAAGAAGTTGATGGCCCACCCCGGAGCGGCTGCGCCGATGCCCCTCAAGGGGCCGAGCCCGGACACAAACAGTCCAGTGGACTGTTTGTGCCTAGCGAGGAGCGCGAGCTCTGCGAGCGCGCGGCCTGCAAGGCCTGCCAGCGGCCTGGCGAAGCCAGTTCCGCGGCGGTCGCGCGGACAGATACGCGCCTCGCTATCGTGAGCCGAGGCTCTCCCAGCGCTCCAGCGCGGCCGTCAATTCGACTTCGATCTGCGTGGCGCGCGCATTCACAGCCGCGGCGCGCTGCGGATCTTTGACGTACAGCGCCGGGTCGGCGACTTCGCCCGCGATCTGCTCCTGCTCGGCTTCCAGCGCTTCGATGCGGTCCGGCAGCGCGTCGAGCTCGCGCTGCTCCTTGTAGCTGAGCTTCTTCGGCTTGGCCGTCGTTGCGACTACCGGCGAGCGGGACGACGGCGCTGGCGAGCTGGCGGCAGTCACCCGCGCGCGCGCCCGCTGCGTCAACCAATCGGTGATGCCGCCCTCGTACTCACGCCACAGCCCCGGTTTGCCGCCGAACTCCGCGTCGCCTTCCCAGGCGACGACGCTGGTGACCACGTTGTCGACGAAGCGCCGGTCGTGGCTGACGAGAAACGCCGTGCCCGTGTAATCGGCGAGCAGCGCTTCGAGCAGCTCCAGCGTCTCGATGTCGAGATCGTTCGTCGGCTCATCGAGCACGATGACGTTGGCCGGCAGCGCGAACAGCCGCGCCAGCAAGAGGCGGTTGCGCTCGCCGCCCGACAGCGTGCGCACCGGAGAGTTCGCGCGCTCGGGCGAGAACAGGAAGTCGGCGAGGTAGCTCATGATGTGTTTCTTCGCGCCGCCGACTTCGACCCACTCGCTGCCCGGGCTGATCGTGTCGGCCAGCGTCGCGTCGAGATCCAGGCCTTCGCGCAATTGATCGAAGTACGCGACCTGCAGGTTGCTGCCGCGGCGCACGCGGCCACGGCTGGGTTCCAGCTCGCCGAGGATCAGTTTCAACAGCGTCGTCTTGCCGGCGCCGTTGGGGCCGACCAGGCCGACCTTGTCGCCACGCAGGAAGGTGGCGCTGAAGTGGTCGATCAGCATTCGGTCACCGTAGCCTGCCGACACGTCGTCCAGTTCGGCGACGATCTTGCCGGTCGGCAGCCCCGTGGCGAGTTCGAGCTTGACCTGGCCGACGCGATCACGCCGCGCCACGCGCATGGCGCGCAGCTTCTCCAGCCGCGCGATGCGGCCGACGCTGCGCGTGCGTCGCGCCTCCACGCCCTTTCGCACCCACACTTCTTCGGCAGCGAGCAGCTTGTCGGCGCGCGCGTTGGCCAGCGCTTCGCTCTCGAGTTCGCGCGCCTTCGTCGCTTCGTAGGCGGCGTAATTGCCGGCGTAGGAGCGCAGCACGCCGCGATCGAGTTCGATGATGCGCGTTGCCACCGCGTCGATGAAGGCGCGGTCGTGCGAGATCAGCACCGTGGCGTGCGTCGATCCGTTGAGAAGCCCTTGCAGCCAGGCGATCGCGTCGAGGTCAAGGTGGTTCGTCGGCTCGTCGAGCAGCAGCACGTCGGGTTGCGCCACCAGCGCCTGCGCCAGCGCGACGCGCTTCTTCGTGCCGCCGGACAAGGTGCCGACGAGGGCGGTGCCGTCCAGATGCAGGCGTTGCAGCGTCTCATCGACACGCTGCTCCCACGTCCAGCCGCCGAGCGCTTCGAGGCGGGTTTGCAGCGCATCGAGGTCGTCCTGCGGCGCATGGGCCTCGAAGCGATCGCGCAGCGCCCGCGCCTCCGCCACACCTTCGGACACCACGTTGAACACCGAATGCGCCGCATCGAACAGCGGCTCCTGCGGCACGTAGATGCGCCGCGTGCCCTGCTGCGCCTGCAAGGTGCCGTCGTCGGCGCGCTCCAGCCCGGCGAGGATCTTCAGCAGTGAGGACTTGCCCGCGCCGTTGCGCCCGATCAGCGCCACGCGCTCGCCGTCGTCGAGGGAGAACGCGGCGCCGTCGAGCAGCGGCACGTGGCCGTAGGCGAGATGGGCGTTGGTGAGGGTGAGCAAGGGCATGGGGGATTGTCGTTGCGCTTGTCAATCCCCCGCGTTCGAGCCGCCGGGTCGTCACTGCCTGTGCGCACGGCCTGAAATCGAGACACCCGTCGATAGAATGAAATTCACTTGTTCAAAAGCATTTCATGAGCGCCGTAGTCTGCAGCGACGTCAACACATCGTGCCTCGAGCTCAAGAGTGCTGCGTTGACCTTGATGGCCCTCGTGCTGAAGACGACCGACCTGGCGCAGCTTGCCGACGAACTCTCGCAGCGCGCCGAGGTGATGCCCGGCTTGTTCGACGACGAGCCCGTCGTGGTGGATCTGTCATTCGTGCGCGAGGTCGACGAGGCGATCGACTTCGACGTGCTGGTGGTGTTGCTGATGCAGCACGGCATGCGGCCGGTGGCCGTGCGCGGCGGCGCTGCCGAGCAGATGGCCGCGGCGCTGGCCAGCGGCCTGCTCGAAGCGCCCGAAGGCACGCGGCCTGCGCTGCGCGAAGTGCCGGCGCCCGAAGTGATCGAGCGCGTCGTCGAGAAGACCGTCGAGGTGCAGTTGGCTCCGCTGCCGCCGCTGGTCATCGACAAGCCGCTGCGCTCGGGGCAGCAGGTTTATGCGCGGGGCCGCGACCTGATCGTGCTGGCCCTCGTCAGCTTCGGCGCCGAAGTGATCGCCGACGGCCACATCCACATTTACGCGCCGCTGCGCGGCCGCGCCCATGCCGGCAAGAGCGGCAACACCGAGGCGCGCATCTTCTGCCACTGCATGCAAGCGCAGGTGCTGGCGATCGCCGGCGTCTTTCGCACCACCGACGTGGCGTTGCCCGACGGCATCGTCGGCCATGCGGCGATGGTGCGCCTGGACGGCGGGCAGCTCGCCGTCGAGCGCCTCGGTTGAACACACAAGACAAGCAAGAGGGAACGTTGCAGATGCCCACCAAGATCATCGTCGTCACATCGGGCAAGGGCGGCGTCGGCAAGACCACCACCAGCGCCAGCTTCGCCACCGGCTTGGCGCTGCGCGGCCACAAGACCGCGGTCATCGACTTCGACGTCGGCCTGCGCAACTTGGACCTGATCATGGGTTGCGAGCGGCGCGTGGTCTACGACTTCATCAACGTCATCCACGGCGAGGCCAAGCTGACGCAGGCGCTGATCAAGGACAAGCACAGCGACAACCTCGTCGTGCTCGCCGCCTCTCAGACGCGCGACAAGGAAGCGCTGACCAAGGAGGGCGTCAAGCGCGTGTTGGACGAGCTCGCCGAGATGGGCATGGAGTACATCGTCTGCGATTCGCCGGCCGGCATCGAGACCGGCGCCACGCTGGCGATGCACTACGCCGACGAGGCCATCGTCGTCACCAACCCCGAGGTCTCGTCGGTGCGCGACTCGGATCGCATCCTCGGCATGCTGGCGTCGAAGACGCAACGCGCC
>JANNJX010000811.1:0-3048 GCA_031396005.1 Burkholderiales bacterium | reverse complement strand
TTCGGCTACCGCAAGGGCGCGTTCACCGGCGCCAACGAAGACCGCGACGGTTTCGTGCAGGCGGCGCAGGGCGGCACGCTGTTCCTGGACGAGATCGGCGACTTGCCGCTGGCGATGCAGAGCAAGCTGCTGCGCGTGATCCAGGAACGTTCGGTGCGGCCGGTCGGCGCGGTTGCGGAGACGCCGATCAACGTGCGCATCGTCAGCGCCACGCACAAGGATCTCGGCGCCGAAGTGCAGGGCGGGCGCTTCCGCCAGGACTTGTTTTATCGCTTGAACGTCATCCAGATCCGCGTGCCGCCGCTGCGCGAGCGGCTCGAAGATCTGGGGCCGATCTGTGCTGCGCTGCTCGAGCGCATTGCCCGTGACGCCGGCCAGTGGCCGCCGCCGTCGCTGACGCGCGAGGCCTTCGACGATCTGGGCCACCACGCCTTTCCCGGCAATGTGCGCGAGTTGGAGAACCTGCTCAATCGCGCCGTCGCGATGTCCGGCGGCGAGACCATTTCGCGCGACGACCTGGGCCTGGGCGCCGTGCCGGCTGTCGAGCCGACCGATCGCGCGCAGATCGATGCCCGGCTCGAGCAGTTGCGCGCCGCGCCGGCGACGCTGATCGAAGGCGCGCTGCCCGACAACCTCGAGGTCTACCTCGACGGCGTCGAGCGCGACATCCTCGCCCGCGCGCTCGAACGCCATCGCAACAATCGCACGGCGGCGGGTGCGAGTTTGGGCTTGTCGCTGCGCCAGATGCGCTATCGCATGGCGCGGCTCGGGGTTGTGGTGTCGGGCAACGACGATTGAAACGACGTGGCATGACGTGCATCGATTGAGGGGCTGGTGGTCGGCTCGTCAGGTCGCATGCGGGGCGGTCTGTGCTGGCAAGGCGACGAGCGGGCCGCGGCTGTTCTTCTTCCTCGTGGCGAAGAACAGCAGGCCCAAGGGGCCCGAGGGCGGTGCGCCGACCGCGCGATTTCTGGTACTCCAGCATGAGAGCGGGCGCCGCGCCGCCCTCGGGCCAAGCGCGAACCGTCGCAGCAGCGCACGCAGCCACGCATGAACCGCACCGTCTGGAACGAAGGTTGGTGGCGACACGCGCGGCGTCTGCGCTCGCCGAATTTCGCGCCGCGGCCCGATGGCACGCAGGTCACGCTGGCGATCGTGCATTCGATCAGCCTGCCGCCCGGTGAGTACGGCAGTGACGCGGTCGAGCGCTTCTTCACCAACCGGCTCGATGCGGCGGCGCATCCGTACTTCGAGCAGATCAGTGCGCAGCGCGTGTCGTCGCACTTCTTCATCCGGCGTGACGGCGACGTGGTCCAGTTCGTGTCGTGCGATCAGCGCGCTTGGCATGCCGGCACATCGTTATGGCGTGGCCGTGACAACTGCAACGACTGGTCGATCGGCATCGAACTCGAAGGCCTCGAAGGCGAACGCTTCGAGCGCGCACAGTACCGCGCGCTGATCCGGCTGCTGGGAGCATTGCGTGTTCGTTATCCGTTGACCGAAGTCATCGGCCACGAGCATGTCGCGCCGTCGCGCAAGGCCGATCCGGGTGATCGCTTCGAGTGGCCGCGTCTTGCGCGCGCATTCCTCGGCCGGCTCGCAACAGCGAAAGACCTCGCGAAAACAAAATGATGCGTCGCGGCGCTATGAGGATAAGCCCCGGGGCCGGTACACTACGGGTAGTGCTTTAATACCGGCTGGACCCTACATGTAGTGCTTCATCGCTGTGCTCGTTGTGCACACGCAGGCCACCGGATCTCCACACCTTTTCCACAACCTTTCAGTCGTTCGGCATGTCGGCTTCGTGTGCTCCGCATGTCGATCGGTCAGTGAATCGTCGCGCCGCCTCTCTTGCGCCCGACCCCTCGAACCGGAGTTCTTTCTCATGCAAACAGTCGTCACCAGCCCGACGCCAGCACAGCCTTTCGCCACAGACATCGCCGCAGGCGCCAAGTCCAGCGCCAGCGCCTACCAGGGCTACCAGATCATCCGCCGCAACGGCGCGGTCGTGGTCTTCGAGCCGAACAAGATCGCCGTCGCCTTGATGAAAGCGTTCCTCGCCGTGCACGGCACGCAGGGCGCAGCCTCGGCCAGCGTGCGCGAGACGGTCGAAGGCCTGACGGAAGCCGTGGTGCGCGCGCTGCTGCGTTCGCGTCCGGGCGGCGGCACGTTCCACATCGAAGACGTGCAGGATCAGGTCGAGTTGGGGCTGATGCGCGGCGGCCACCACGAAGTCGCGCGCGCTTACGTGCTCTACCGCGAGCGCCGCTCGCAGGAGCGCGCCAAACAAACCAAGACGGAAGTCAAGCCGGCGGCGGCGGCGTTGACGGTGATCGACCGCGGCCGGCGCGTGCCGCTCGACGAGGCCAAACTGCAAGGTCTGATCGAATCGGCCTGCTCGAATCTCGGCGCCGATGTCAAGCCCGATCCGATCCTGGCCGAGACGCGGCGCAATCTGTACGACGGCGTGCCGATCGACGAGGTCTACAAGGCTTCGATCCTGGCCGCGCGGACGATGATCGAGAAAGAACCCGGCTACACGCGCGCCACCGCTCGCCTCTTGCTGCACACGATCCGCCGCGAGATCCTGGGCGAAGAGGTGCTGCCGGCGCAGATGGCCACACGCTACGCCGAGTACTTTCCGGGCTTCATCAAGAAAGGCATCGCCGCCGAACTGCTCGACGCCAAGCTTGCCGACTACGACCTGGCCAAGCTCGGCGCGGCGCTCAAGGCCGAGCGCGATCTGCAGTTCGACTACCTCGGTCTGCAGACGCTGTACGACCGCTACTTTCTGCACATCGACGAAGCGCGCATCGAGATGCCGCAAGCCTTCTTCATGCGCGTGGCGATGGGCCTGGCGCTGGGCGAGATCGACCGCGAAGCGCGGGCGATCGAGTTCTACGAAGTGCTGTCGAGCTTCGACTTCATGAGCAGCACGCCGACGCTGTTCAACAGCGGCACGCAGCGCTCGCAACTGTCGAGCTGCTACCTGACGACGGTGGCCGACGATCTGGACGGCATCTACGAAGCGCTGAAAGAAAACGCGCT
>JANNJX010000805.1:0-4343 GCA_031396005.1 Burkholderiales bacterium | reverse complement strand
CGCTTCGTCGCCGGCGGCGAGTCCGGCGTCGGTGATGCCGCCGGCGGGCACGGCGCCCGTCGTGGTCGAAGTTGTGCCGACGGTGCCGCTGGTGGTCGGCGGCGCCGCAACGACCCTCGGCGCGCCGGCTGCGGTGGAAGCACCGGCCGCGTTGGTGCCCGCGGCCACGGTGCCCGCGGGCACGGGGTTGCTCGGCTTGAAGGCCGTGGGCGAGACCTGGGTCGAGGTGCAGGACGCGCGTGGCCGCACCTTGCTGTCGCGCAAGATCGCCGCGGGTGAAACGCTGGGCTTGAACGGCGACGTGCCGCTGCGCGTGACGATCGGCAACGCGACCAACACGCAGCTCACCTTCCGCGGTCAGTTGGTGGATCTGAAAGCCAACACCGAAGGCAACGTTGCTCGCCTACAGCTCAACTGAAATGAGTTCACACGACTTCAGCTCGCTCGTGCTCGCGCAACCGGCGCAACGCCGATCGCGGCAGGCACGCGTGGTCTGGGGCGAGCGCGTCGTCACGGTCGGCGGCGACGCGCCGGTGCGCGTGCAGTCGATGACCAACACCGACACGGTCGATGCGATCGGCACGGCGATCCAGGTCAAGGAACTGGCGATCGCCGGCAGCGAACTCGTGCGCATCACCGTCAACACGCCCGAAGCCGCGGCGCAGGTGCCGTACATCCGCGAGCAACTCGATCGCATGGGCATCGACGTGCCGCTGATCGGCGACTTCCACTACAACGGCCACCGCCTGCTGACCGACTTTCCGGCGATGGCGCAGGCGTTGTCGAAGTACCGCATCAACCCGGGCAACGTCGGCAAGGGCGACAAGAAGGACAAGCAGTTCGCAATGATGATCGAGGCGGCGGTCAAGCACGACAAGTGTGTGCGCATCGGCGTCAACTGGGGCAGCCTCGATCAGGAACTGCTCGTCGACCTGATGGACGAGAACGCGAAACGCGCCGAGCCGTGGGATGCCAAGCAGGTCATGGTGCAGGCGCTCGTCATGTCGGCGCTCGACTCGGCGGCGTATGCGCGCGAGCTCGGCATGAACCCGGACCAGCTCATCATCAGCTGCAAAGTCAGCGGCGTGCAGGACCTGATCACGGTCTATCGTGCGCTGGCCGCGCGTTGCGACTACGCGCTGCACCTGGGTCTGACGGAAGCAGGCATGGGCACCAAAGGCACGGTCGCGTCGGCCACGGCTTTGGGCGTGCTGCTGCAGGAAGGCATCGGCGACACGATCCGCGTCAGCCTGACGCCGCAGCCCGGCGAAGCGCGCACGCAGGAAGTGGCGGTCGCGCTGGAAGTGCTGCAGTCGCTAGGCCTGCGCTCGTTCAACCCGAGCGTGACCGCGTGCCCCGGCTGCGGGCGCACGACGAGCACGACCTTCCAGGTGCTGGCCAAGCAGATCGACGATTACCTGCGCGCGCAGATGCCGGTCTGGAAGGCCAAGTACCCCGGCGTCGAGAACATGAAGGTGGCGGTGATGGGCTGCATCGTCAACGGCCCCGGCGAGAGCAAACATGCCGACATCGGCATCAGCTTGCCCGGCACCGGCGAGGCGCCGGCGGCGCCGGTGTTTATCGATGGCCAGAAGGCGATGACCCTGCGCGGCGAGGGCATCGTCGCCGAGTTCCACCAGATCGTCTCGAACTACGTCGAGCAACGCTTCGGCGTTCGCTGAGCTGGCATGGCTGAAAAGATCGTTGCCGTGAAGGCAGGTCATTCACCGCTGACTGCGGTGAAGGGCATGAACGACCTGCTGCCCGACGAGGCGGCGACGTGGGAATGGGTCGAAGAAAGGATCCGTGGCTTGCTCGCGCGCTGGGGCTACCGCAACCTGCGCACGCCGATCGTCGAGCCGACGGCGCTGTTCGTGCGTGGTCTCGGCGAAATCACCGACATCGTCGAGAAGGAGATGTTCTCCTGGACCGACGCGATGAACGGCGACCGGCTGACGCTGCGACCTGAGGCCACGGCCGGCATCGTGCGCGCGATGGTCGAGCACAACGCCCTGTACAACGGCCCGTTGCGCATCTGGCAGATGGGGCCGATGTTCCGCCACGAGCGGCCGCAGAAGGGCCGCACGCGGCAGTTCCACCAGCTCGATGTCGAAGCGCTCGGACACGCCGGTCCGGACGTGGACGCGGAGATCATCCTTATGCTGCGCGCGTTCTGGCGCGAGTTGGGCCTGATCGAAGGCGAACACGTCAGGCTCGAACTCAACAGCCTCGGTCAGGCCGAAGAACGCAAGGCGCATCGCGCGGCGTTGATCGCGCACTTTGAAGCGCATGCCGACAAGCTCGACGAGGACGGCAAACGCCGCCTGCACAGCAACCCGCTGCGCATCCTCGACACGAAGAATCCGGCGATGGCGCCGGTGGTGGCGTCTGCGCCCAGATTGATCGACTTCCTCGGCGCCGAGTCGTTGGCGCACTTCAACGCGGTTCGAGCGGTGCTCGATGCGGCCGGCCTGGCCTACACCGTCAACCCGCGCCTGGTGCGTGGCATGGACTACTACAACCTGACCGTCTTCGAGTGGACGAGCCCGCTGCTCGGCGCGCAGGCCACCGTCTGCGGCGGTGGCCGCTACGACCAGTTGATCGAGACGCTCGGCGGCAAACCGGCGCCGGGCATCGGCTTCGGTCTCGGCATGGAGCGGCTGATGCTGATGCTCGAAGCCGCGGGCATCGAGCCGCCGCCGTCGGCGCCCGACGCGTATGCGCTGGTGCCCGATGCGCAAGCGCTGCCGCGCGTGATGGCCACGCTCGGCGCACTGCGTGAACAGGGCGTCTCGGTACTGATGCATGCCGGTGGCGGTTCGATCAAGTCGCAGTTCAAGCGCGCCGACGCCAGCGGCGCTGCGTTCGCGCTGATTTTCGGCGCCGACGAACTCGCTGCGGGGCAGGTGGCGATCAAGCCGCTGCGCGCGGGCGAGGGCGCTGCGCAGTTCACGCGCTCGCTCGCCGAGGCCGCTTCCTGGGCGCGTGAATTGCGCACCGCATAATTTGACCTTCGTTTTCGCAAGCACTTCATGGCATCCCCTCTCGACCTGCAAGAGCAGGAACAACTCGATCAGCTCAAGTCGTTCTGGAACCAGTACGGCAGCCTGATCACATGGACCGTGACCCTGGCGCTGGCCGGCTTTGCCGGCTGGAACGTCTGGCAATGGTGGCAGCGAGAGCAGGGCGTCAAGGCCGGCGCGTTGTATGACGAGCTCGACCGCATGGCGGTCGGGGGCGATGTGGAAAAAACCGCGCGCGCCTTCGGCGACCTGAAAGAACGCTTCCCGCGCACGCTGCAAGCCCAGCAAGGCGCGCTGCTCGCGGCCAAGGTGCAGGCCGAGAAAGGGCAGGCCGATGCAGCACTGAGCACGCTGGCCTGGGTGGCCGACAACGCCGGTGAGGACGAGCTGCGCAGCATCGCGCGCCTGCGCGCCGCCGGTCTGCTGCTCGACCAGAAAAAGTTCGACGATGCCGGCAAGCAGCTCGACGCCGCGCAACAGGGCAAACCGCGCGAGTTCGACGCGTTGATCGCCGACCGCCGTGGCGACATCCTGGCTGCCCAAGGCAAGCGCGCCGAGGCGATCGCCGCTTATCAGGCGGCGTACAAGGCGATGGACACCAAGGCCGAGTACCGCACGCTGGTCGAAGCCAAGCTGACCGCGCTCGGCGCTGCACCGCCAGCCGAGACGATTGCCGTCACGGCCAGCGGGGTGGCCAAATGACTCGGCTGCGCAGCGCGGCCTTGTGGCTCGGCCTGTGCGCCGCGTTGGCCGGCTGTTCGAGCGACAAGCCCAAGCCGACGGCGCTGGAGTCGATCACACCGCAGATCGCCGGGCGCTCGGTATGGGACGCGCGCGTCGATGCGACGCCGTTCGTGCTGATGCCTTCGGTCAAGGACGACGCATTCATCGTCGCCGGTGGAGACGGCAGCGTCGTTGCGCTGGCCCGCGACAACGGCCGGGAGCTGTGGCGCGGCAATGCCGGCGCACGCCTGTCGGCCGGCGTCGGCAGCGACGGCCGGTACGCGGCGGTCGTCACACGCGACAACGAACTGGTGGTGCTCGACAAGGGCAGCGTCAAGTGGCGCACGCGCCTGGGCTCGCTCGTCGCCACGGCGCCGCTGGTCGCCGGCGAGCGCGTCTTCGTCATGGGCGTCGATCGCGCGGTGCAGGCCTACGACGTGCAGGACGGCCGCTACCTGTGGGACCTGCGTCGGGCGGGTGAGCCGCTGACGCTGTCGCAACCGGGCGTCGTCAGCGCGTTCAAGGACACGCTGCTCGTCGGCCAGGGCCAACGACTGGCCGGCATCGATCCGCTGCGCGGCACGGTGCGCTGGGAGG
>JANNJX010000799.1:0-3130 GCA_031396005.1 Burkholderiales bacterium | reverse complement strand
CCCTGGAAGCGCACGACGCAGACGACATCGCGGTCCAACTCGCCGGCCTTGAACGCGGCGTGCAGCGCCTCCTGGCCATCGAACACGCGCGCCGGCGCCTCGATGACCCATCGCTCTTCGGGCACCGCGCTGATCTTGATGACGGCGCGGCCGAGGTTGCCCTGCAGCAGCTTCAAGCCGCCGCTGGCGGTGAACGGCCGCGCCGCGGGGCGAACGATGGTTTCATCGCCGCTGTCCTTCGGCAACGCGCGCCAGGTCACGCCCTCACCCTCCAACGACGGCAGCTCGCCATACGCCGCGAGGCCGCGCGCCGCGACCGTGGCCACGTCGGCGTGAAGGCAGCTGGCATCGAGCAGCTCGCGCAGCACGAAGCCCGGGCCGCCGGCGCTCTGGAACTGGTTCACGTCGGCGCTGCCGTTCGGGTACACGCGCGCCAGCAGCGGTGTTGCTGCCGAGAGGTCGGAGAAATCGGTCCAGTCGATGACGATGCCGGCCGCGCGCGCCACTGCCACCCAATGGATCAGATGATTCGTCGAGCCGCCGGTGGCCAAGAGCGCCACCATCGCGTTGACGATGCAGCGCTCGTCGACCAGCTTGCCGATGGGCGTGAACCGGTTGCCCTTCTGCGTGATGCCGAGCACCGCGCGCACCGCCTCGCGCGTCAGCGCCTCACGCAGTTGCGCATGTGGGTGCACGAAGGCCGCGCCCGGCACATGCAGGCCCATCGCTTCCAGCAGCATCTGGTTGCTGTTGGCGGTGCCGTAGAAGGTGCAGGTGCCGGCGCCGTGATAGGCCGCGCTCTCGGCTTCGAGCAGCGCGTCGCGCCCCACTTCGCCGGTGGCGAACCTCTCGCGCACCTTGGATTTTTCGTTGTTCGACAGGCCGGTGCCCATCGGCCCCGCGGGCACGAAGACCATCGGCAGGTGGCCGAAGTGCAGCGCTCCGATCAGCAGCCCGGGAACGATTTTGTCGCACACGCCGAGCAGCAGCGCGGCATCGAAGACGTCATGCGTCAGCGCGATCGCGGTGCCCATGGCGATGTTGTCGCGCGAGAACAGCGAGAGCTCCATGCCCGGCAGGCCTTGCGTCACGCCGTCGCACATCGCCGGCACACCGCCGGCCACTTGCACCGTGGCGCCGTGCTTGCGCGCCTCGTCGCGGATCACCGCCGGGAACTGCTCGTACGGCTGGTGCGCCGACAGCATGTCGTTGTACGAGGTGACGATGCCGATGTGCGGCGCCCGCTCGGCGACGACCTTCCACTTGTCGTCGGCCGGCAGCGCGGCGAAGGCATGAGCGACGTTGGCGCAGCCCATGCGGTCGCTGCCGCGCGGGCGCTGCGACAGTTTGTCGATGCGCGCCAGGTAAGCGCGGCGCGAAGCGGCGCTGCGCTCGCAGATGCGTTGTGTGACTTCGACGACGGCGGACTTCATGGGATCTCCGGTCTGTAACCGACGCTTTGATTCTGCCGTAATCGAGTTACATCGTCAAAACAAGCGCACGGCTTTTGCGATCATGCGTCCTGATGGCCCTTCACCACCCTGCCGCAGCGCCGGCGCCTCTGCCGCTCGTGACGGTTGCGCCGCTGCGCGATCCGCAGGCGCTGTTGGCGCGCACGCATCGCGAGTGGGGTGGCCAGCGCGACCTGTGGATCTTCGGCTACGCGTCGCTGCTGTGGAACCCGGAGTTCGCCTTCGACGAACACCACAGCGCGCTCGTGCGCGGCTGGCACCGCGCGCTGCGCATGGCCTCGCGCATCAACCGCGGCACGCCCGATCGGCCGGGTCTGGTCTTCGCGCTGCTGCCCGGCGGCTCGTGCCACGGCGCCGTGTACCGCGTGCCGCGTGCGCAAGCCGCGCAGGCGCTCGAAGCGCTGTGGCAACGCGAAATGCCGACCGGCGTCTATGACCCGCGCTGGCTGGCTTGCCGCACGTCCAAGGGCAGCGTCAACGCGCTGGCCTTTACGCTCAGTCGCAAGAGCCCGCAGCACACGGGGCGGCTGTCGGAAGCGCAGTTGATCGACATCCTGCGCCACGCGCGCGGGCGCTACGGCACGACGCTCGATTACCTGCTGGCCACGGCGAAGAATCTTGCCGAACGCGGCGTGCGCGACCGCGAGATCGAGCGGCTGGTGGCGCTGACGCGGCGCCACGGCCTTGCGTGATCAGTAGATATCCGGCGCAAACGCCGACGGCTTGAACCCGCTGTCGTCGCCGTTGCGCTGCACCTTCAGGTCTTCGCTGGTGTCGATGTCGATCAGCACCCCCGGGTCATCGACCTCCACCGCAAACGACGGATAGCGTGCGACGAGGCGCCGCGCGCCTTCATCGCCGGTCAGGCCGATCAGCTCCGAGTACAGCTCGGCGCTGAACGCCACCGGATGCCCTCGCCGGCCCTGGTGCTGTGCGAAGGCCACCGAATGCGCGGCCAGCGCCTGCGCCACCGCCTGCAGAGTGCTCGGCTTGACGCGCGGCATGTCTGCCGGCAGCAGCAGCCAGCCCGGCGCACCGGAGCGGGCGGCGACGCCGGCGGCGATCGAGTCGCCCATGCCGCGGCCACGCACCGGCGCGGCCTTGGGAACCACCAGAACGTCGCGCGCAGCCACGTCTTCGTGCGCCAGCGGCGCCAGCTCGGCCGTGGTCACCACCAGCACCGGCAAGCCGCTGGCCAGCGCGTGGCGCAGCGTGTGCGACATGACGGCGGCGGCGATGCCGTTGTCGCCGTCGTCGGCCAGCAGTTGCTCGAGCTTGTGCCCGGTGCCGGCAAAGCGGCTGCCCAGCCCGGCGGCGAGCACGATGACGGTGGGCAGGGACGACATGAAAGCAGCAACGCACGCGTGGTTTGTTCAGGTCGAGAATCGTCGCCACACGCCGCGGTGTCACCGGGTCGTGTACCTAGGGTCTATTCCGTAGTAAGAAGTGCGGATGGCCGCAGCCTTATCCTCGCCTCATGAACACCCCCACCAGCGGCGCCGACATCGCAGCCTTGCGCAAGAGTTACGAGCGCGCCGAGCTCGACGAGGCGGCGTCGGACGCTAACCCGTTGCAACAGTTCGACAAGTGGCTGCGCGAAGCCATCGCCGGCCAACTGCCCGAGCCGAACGCGATGACGCTGGCCACCGTCGGCGCCG
>JANNJX010000767.1:0-1512 GCA_031396005.1 Burkholderiales bacterium | reverse complement strand
ATCTCTTCGGTCAACGGCGAAAAGGGCCAGGCCGGGCAGACCAACTACTCGGCGGCCAAGGCCGGCATGCATGGCTTCACGATGGCGCTGGCGCAGGAGATGGCGGCCAAGGGCGTGACGGTCAATACCGTGAGCCCGGGCTACATCGGCACCGACATGGTCAAGGCGATCAAGCCCGAAGTGCTGGAGAAGATCGTGGCGACGATTCCGGTCAAGCGCCTGGGCACGCCGGAGGAGATCGGCTCGATCGTGGCCTGGTTGTCGGGCGAGGACAGCGGCTTCACGACCGGCGCGGACTTTTCGTGCAACGGTGGTTTGCACATGGGTTGAGCGCTTCGCGCTCAACCCAGTGCAAACCTGCGGTCGAACATACCGCTCCCCCAAGCCCCCTCCGAGCGGGGGCTCCAGTCAGAGGTTGAACCCGGCTGCGCCGGGTTTTTCATGCCTGCTTGGCGGGTTCTGTCGTCAACGCCAGGATCACCGGCGTGATGGCCGTGTCGACCAGCGTGCGCGCGGCACGCAACTGCGGCGACAGCCGCGGCGGCTGACCGAAGGCCTGCTCGAGGACGCGCGCCGCTTCGGCCAGCGGCTGCGCGCCGATCGTCGCGGCGATGCTCTTCAGGTCGTGCGCCAGGCGCTGCGCCTGCGCGACGTCGCCGACGGCCAGCGCACGGTCCTGGCTGCTCGGCCAGTCGCTGATGAAGACGCTGGCGTGTTGCAGTACGCGGTCGTACATCGCGCGGTCGCCGTCCATGCGCGCCAGGGCAGTGGCTTCATCCAGCGCGGTCACGCCCGGCGGCGCTGGTGCTGACAGGTGCGGCGGCGCCGTGTGCAGCGCCGCGCTCATCGAGGCCGGCCGCAACGTCGCCAGCGCCGTCAACAGCGTCGCCTTGGACACCGGCTTGGCCAGGTGGGCGTCGCAGCCGGCGGCCAGACTCGCCTGCGCGTCGCTGGCGAAGGCGTGCGCCGACAGCGCGTAGATCGGCACCCGCGGCCGCCCCATCTGCGCTTCGAGCTGGCGGATCGCGCGCGTGGCGGCGTGGCCGTCCATGCCCGGCATCTGCACGTCCATGAAGATCACGTCGTAATGCGTGCGCCGCCACTGGTCGACGGCGCTCTGGCCGTTGGGCGCGACGTCGATGCGGCAGCCGGCGTTGGCCAGCATCGACTCGACGAGGTAGACGTTGACCTCGTTGTCCTCGGCCAGCAGCACCGCCAGCGGCGCGCCGCTGGGGCGCTCGGCCGACGCCGCCGCGGCGGTGGCCGCCGCCGACGCCTCCTGCACCTGCGCCAGATCAGCCGCCGGCATCGGCAAGCGCAGCCAGAAGGTGGTGCCGCTGCCGGGCGTGCTGGTGACGCTGATCGTGCCATTCATCAACTGCACCAGGCTGCGCGTGATCGACAGGCCCAGCCCGGTGCCGCCGAAGGCCCGCGTGACGCTGCCGTCGGCCTGCGTGAACGGCTCGAAGATCGTCTCCAGCTTGGACGGCGCGATGCCGATGCCGGTGTCGG
>JANNJX010000720.1:0-4058 GCA_031396005.1 Burkholderiales bacterium | reverse complement strand
GACGAGCACCACCGGCTGGCGGCTTTGGCGCAGCAGCTCGAGCATGCCGGCCAGCACCTCGGGCGTGTGGCGCCCTGCGCGCACCGCGGCGCCGATCGATGGCGGCAAGCGGTCGAGCAGATCGATCAGCGCGCCCAGCGGTGGCGGCGACAGCATCGGCTCGCAGGCGCCCCACAGCCACTGCACGTCGCTGCCGGCGCGCCGCGCCGCTTCGGCGAGCAGGCTCGACTTGCCGCCACCGGCCTCGGCGCTGAGCAGCACACAGGCGCCCGGCACGGCGCCGTCGCGCAGTCCGGCGATGCGCTCGCCGAGCACGGTCAGCTCGGGGCCTCGCTCGAGCAGCGCGTCGTCGGGGTCGTGCTGGGCGGTGGCGATGGCAGGCGCCTGCGGCATCAACGGCGAGCTCAGGGGGACGCTAGGCATGGCCCGAGGTATAGCGGCCACAGCAACGATTGCACACCCCTAGCGGGTGGCCGCGCTGCTGCTGCACACCCCTGCTGACGCAGTGGTCGCAAATGTCCAAGACTTCTTGCGCAGGCTCATCGCGTCGCAGCGGCGCGCCCGGGTCGACGGCGCGACTACAGCGAGCCGCAGGCGCGCAGCTTTTCCAAACGCAGCGCGATCGCCTGACGCTTGTCGGAAAGCTGTTGCTGCAAGACGCGCCGCTCCGCGTCGTCACTGCAGGCGTGAAGGCGCGCTTCGAGTTCGGCAGCCTCGCGCATCGCCGCCACCTCCGGCGGCACGACGCCGGCGTCCTTCAGAACCTTCATGCCCATGCGCAGCTCGACGGGCGTTTGGTCGTAGCCGTCGCCGAAGCCGAGTGGCTTGCCATAGCTCGGCGCCGCCTGGAGTTCGCCGGACTGCTCGCTTTCGCGCAACGACTGGCCGATGTGATCGTCGAGCAGCTTGAGCCTTTGCTCGCGCTTTTCCTGCGCATTCACACGCTCGCCCTCGCCGACGCCTGCCCCATCGCTTCGCTCCAATGCCGCGTCAGCGGTGTCATCGGCTTGGCGAGGGAACGTTCGTTGAGCAGCGCGCGGCCGAGGGCTTTGCGGCCGCTGCCGCGCGCGCAAGCGGCCAGCAACGTCTGATCGATGACGTCGCGCTGGGCATGGCTGCCGCCGAAACGCTGGGCGTGCTGGCGCACGGCGTAGAGCTGGTCGGCGGCGGCGGCGAACTCACCCTTGCTGAACGCGGCCAGGCCGCGCGCCAACGGCAGACCGACCTCGCGCGCCATGGCGTGGTTGTCGCGCCGCGCATCGTCGCTGCTCATCGCGCGCTCGGCGCAGCGGGCGATGTGGTGCTCGGCGCGCGCCACGTCGCCGCCGGCGAGCAAGGCCATCAGCGCGTGCACGTCGTTGAAGGCGTAGTACCCAGGCACATGTCGACCCGGCGTGTGCTGCTCGGCCGTGCACCATGCACTGCCGAGCGCGCGGCAGCGCTCGGCCACGTCGGCGCCGAGCAGGTGCAGGCGCCACAACAGCGACGCCGCATCGACGCGCTGCAGGGCGATCTGCAACTGCTCGCCGGCGAGGTGGCCATCGAGCACGCGCAGCGTGCCGGCGATGTCCAAGCCCTCGATGCGGAACAGCGCGGTGTGCCACCACAGGTGCGCGGCAAAGCCGTTGCCCTCGGCCCACGCCGGCTGGTGGTGGCGCAGCCAGGCCGCACCGTCGTCGAAGCGGCCCTGCAGGTCCATCACGTGCGCCACAGCGTGCACGGCCCAGGGCGCGCGCGGGTCGATGGCCAACGCACGCCGGCCGGCCTCTTCGGCCGCGGTCAGGCAATGGTTTTCTTCGAGGCCGAACGCCCACAGGCCGAGCACGTGCGGGTACAACGGGTCGTCTTCGTCCCACGCCGGCAAGGCGCGTGCGGGGCGCGCGCGCAGCGACGGCGCGTCGCCGCGGTAGAAGTCCCAGAGCTGGGCCCATTGCAGCGCCAGCGCGTCGCGCGGCTGCTCGATCAGCAGCGAGTCCCAGGCGCGGCAGGCGGCGGCCCAGCGGCCTTCGGCGACGAGCTGCAGCGCTTCGACGTGCGCGCGCTCGCGTGACGGCGTGCTCGCATTGACGAGCGCACGGGCAGCGGCGAGGTGCTCCGCAGCTTCGGCAACGAGGCTCGGTTCGGTAAGCGATAAGAGGAAGCCGGCCTTCATCGCATGCGGCAGCGGCCACGCCGGATCGAACGCGATCGCAGCATCGAGATCGGCGATCGGCGTGTCGTAGAAGGCCATCATCCGCCACAGCGCCGACTCGACCGCATGGCGCGCGGCTTCGTGTGTGCTGCCCGCGGGCAGGCCACGGTCGTCGAAGGTCGGCATGGGCGGAATGTACTGCGAGCGACTACAGCACTGGATAGGGCCGCTGTGGGCCGCGCAGTGACTCGAACGCGCGCGCGATGCGCAGCACGCCGAGATCATCGTGACGGTGGCCGGCGAGTTGCACGCCGATCGGAAAACCGCTGGCGCTGTAGCCGCCGTTCAGGGCAATGGCGGGCTGCTCGCTCATGTTGAACGGCAGCGTGAAGGCGATGTGCTCGAACGGCCGATCCGGATCGTTCTGCGGGCTCGCGAACTCGGCGGGGAAGCTGAGCACCGGGCTCACCGGCGAGAGCACAAAGTCGAAGCGCTGGGTCGCCGCAACGGTAGTGTCGCGGATCGCGCCCATCTGGCTGTGGCCGCGAAAGACCTGCTCGCCGGAGAGCGATGCGCCGCCGCTGGCCCAGTGGTGGATGTAGGGCAGCACTTTGGTTTGGCGCTTTTGCGGCCACGCACTGATGTCGAGCCAGGCGCGCATGCGCCAGAAGGCGTCGAGGCCTTCGATCATCGCGCGCGTGGTGAACGGCAGCAGCGGCTCGACGATCGCACCAGCCTGCTCGAAAGCGCGGGCGGCGGCTTCGACCGTTGCACGCACTTCGGAGTCCACAGTCGAGCCCCAGCCCGCATCGAGCCAGAGGCCGATCTTCGAGCCGCGCAGATCCAGATCGAGTTCGTGCCAGGCGATGTGCTGCTGCGGCAGGCTCATCGTGTCGCGCGCGTCGGGCAACGCGAGCACGCGCATCGCCAGCGCCGCATCGGCCACCGTGCGCGTCATCGGCCCGGCCACGCGGCCGGCGTACGGCGGATCGATCGGGATGCGGCCCAGGCTCGGCTTGAAGCCGACGATGCCGCACCAGCCGGCCGGCAGGCGGATCGATCCTCCTATGTCGGTGCCGATGTGCAGCGGCCCGTAGCCCGCCGCGCACGCCGCTGCCGCGCCGGCGCTGCTGCCGCCGGGGTTCTTCGTCAGGTCCCACGGATTGCGCGTCAGCGCGTGAAAGCTCGACAGCCCGGACGACAGCATGCCCAGGTCGGGCATCGTCGTTTTGGCGACGATCACCGCGCCGGCTTCGCGCAGACGCGCCGCGTGCGGCGTGTCTGCGGCCGCCGGCACGAGCGGCGTGGCCGCGCAGCCGAGCGGCACCGGCACGCCGCGCGTGGCGATGTTCTCCTTGATCGTCACCGGCACGCCGTCGAGCGGCAGCGCGGCGTTACGCTGCCAGCGCCGTTCGCTGTCGCGCGCTGCGGCGAGCGCAGCATCGGCGTCCAGCGCCCACAGCGCCGCGATCTTCGGCTCGTTGCGCTCGATGTGCGCGAGCAGGTCCTCGCACACCTCCACAGGCGATGTTTCGCCACGCGCGTACAGCGCCAGCAGCTCGACGGCGCTGCGGTGGTGGAGGGAAATCACTGCATGCCCCCTTCCCCCTGCAAGGGGGAAGGTTGGGCTGGGGGTTGCAACTCAGCGCACTCGACCCCCACCCCAGCCCTCCCCCGTGCCGGGGGAGGGAGCCGGCCGTGCATCTGCGCAAGCGAGTGCGTCAACCCGCCCGCCGCTCCGGCAACGCGTACGACTTCATGTACTTCTCCAACTGCCGCGCTGCGGTGCGCCGGACCTTGCCGCGCAGGAAACCCGACCAGCCGAGCAGCAGGCCCGGCATGCCGAGCGCCTGGCGTGACCAGCGCCAGAAGCTGAAGCGATCGCGGTGGCGCTTGATCAGGCCCTGCGAGTCGAACTCGAACTCGG
>JANNJX010000556.1:0-9969 GCA_031396005.1 Burkholderiales bacterium | reverse complement strand
GGCCAGCACCCAAACCCGCGCCGGCCAGCGCCTGATTCGCCGCTGAATTCGAGGGGTCGGGCCCAGCTGTTGTTCATATCCCGCTTCACTGCGGGAGGTTTACCCGTGCGCACTTGGTCAGTGGCTTTCACGGTAACCTATTAGCATCGTCCCCACTAAGCATCCATGTACCAGAATTTTCGAGCCACTCAAATATGACGCCGGCAAAGCGCTTCAGTTCTTGGCAAATGGCCCATTCGAGAGACTCACCGCCGCCGAGGCCGATGGTCAACGCATACTCACCTGCTCCCGGACTCAACTCCTTGCCGAATTGAAGTGACGGTCCGATCGGCCGAGGATCTGCTCGAGCTTCGACCCACACATGATGGTAATTACCAACGTCAATTCGAATTGGCTCGTGATAACGCGAGCTAAACGATATAACGAGCTCAGTAGCTTCGCGCTTTGCGATTATTCGCTGCCGATGAGGACGACGCAATTCCGTCCACGTCCGAAATAGCCACAGAACAAAAAGCGCCACCAAAAACAAGGCATGCGTAGTTCGGCCAAAATCGAAGTAATGCGCAATAGCGAGAAACATGATCCAGAAAACAATTGCCAAAACAAGTCTGTGACAACGTTCCTAAGGATTCGTCCAAATGAGATCTCAATGGGAATGGTGAGTTGAGCATCGATACCTTGGCCAGCAATCACAGCGAGGCCATGGAAGTAAGGATTGCCAGACCACTCTTCGGTGTAGCGAAAGCCCATTTTGTCTCCCCGATTTTTTCCGCAAGGAAGTGATTAAGCCCCCGGCGCGGCGGAACGTGTCAATGACTTTGCGACACCCGACGGCATTAATTTAGTGTGCAAGCTGAGGGTCCGTTGACCGCCGCATTGCCGATGCTGCAACTGCTCGTGCCGAGCATTCCCATTGGGTCGAAATGACGCCTTGAACGTCGGCTGCGCGGACACGTCTTGCGGCATCGCTCTGTGCGCATCACGTTGGTGCTCCTCCAATGCCGTCGTTCGATCTCGTTGACGCACTGGAGGTCAAGGGCCGTAGAGGCACGAACGATCGGTTCGTAGCGGGCTTGTAGGCTTGCTTGAGGAGGAGGGCAGACGCACGTGGGCAGAAAGCGATCGTTCGAACATCGCTACCGGCCAGCAAGGTGAGCTCAAGCCATCCGGCAAGCCCTGCCGCAAAGCGATCAATCAAACCTTCCGCGCGGGATTTGGATGCTGCTGGAGCAATTCAGGGCATTGCCCTGCCGCGACTCGAACTCCGAAGGCCTACCCTTGACCCTCAGGCGGACTGCCGCGCATAGGCCGCTGCCATCTTCTTGTCGTACTCGTACAGCGCGTAGCCCGGCCCGTTGTACGCGCGCGCGAACTTGGCCCAGTCGTGCGCGACCAGCGCACCGTGCATCCCCGGGTTCGCGCGCACGAAAGCGACGAAGGCGCGCAGCTGCGCAGCCGGCGAGGTGAACATCGACAGCACGAACGACTTGACGTCGGCATGGCCGCAGGCCTTGTGGTTCTCGCCCAGGATCTGGAACATGCCCCAGGACGGCGCCTTGAGCGCGGCCACCGGGTCGAGCGCATAGGCGCGGCCGATCTTCACGTACTGCTGCTCGCCGTTGCCGAAGGTGCCTTTCTCGTAGGGCCTGCTGAAAGAGATGTCGGGGGCCTGGGCGTCGAACTTGCCCTTGGGCGCCGTGTTGCGCGAGAACACGTGGCGCTCGTAGAGGATGGTCGGGCGGCCCTGCGCATCGAAACCCGAGCCGCGCGATTCCACCTCGGCCACCGCGCGCACCGCGGCGACGTCGCAGCCCAGGGCCTGGGCCGCTTCGGCAAACGCCTGGTCGCCGAGCGGTTCGTCCTTGCGCGCGGCGTAGAACTCGTCGGGCAGGCGCGGTGCGTCGGCAGCGGCCGGCAGGCCGCGCGATGTCATGCCGGCCGTGAGCTTGTCGAGTTGGGCGCGCGGGTCGTCGCCGGCGCTCGGCGCACGGCGCCGCGGTGCGGCTGTCTTCTTCGCCGCGGGCTTGCGGGGCGGCGCGGCCGGCTTGGCCGCAGCCACCGGCTTGCGCGCGGCGGCCTTCTTCGCCGGTGCCTTCTTCGCCAGCGCTTTTTTCGCCGGCGCTTTCTTGGCGGCGACCTTCTTCGCCGGCGCCGTTTTTTTCGCAGCCTTCGCCGCGGGCTTCTTCTTGCTGTTCTTCTTCACGCTGGCCATGTCGCTGCTCCCGTTGCCGCGCCTGTCTGGCGCGCGCCGACTCTGCCACTTCGACCCCGGCGCAGCAAGCCCGACGCGCGCGATCACCGCCATTGCCAGCGCGCAAAGGCGCTGCCTAAACTCGCGCTCCAACAAAGCGAGGAGTGACCATGACGCATCGCCCGCAGCGCAAGCCCCGTTGGCTTCGATCGGCCCTGGGCGCGGCGCTGGTGCTGGCACTGATGCATGCGCCGGCCCACGGCCGCCATCCGGATCTCGAGCTCGACGCGCTCAGCGACGGCCAGCTCGACGCGCTGCTGCAGGCCGAACTCGACGACGAAGATTTGATGGCGTGCGGGCTCGCCGATCCGCGCGCGCCCGTGCCGAAGGACGAGATGTTCGAGATCATCATGTGCGCGCTCGGCGACGACGGCGACGACGATGACGAAGACGATCTCGACGACGACGACCTCGAGGCCGAGATGGAAGAAGCCAACACCACGCTCGAAGCGCAGGTGCGGGCCGCGCTCGAGCGCGCCGACGTGCTCGCGTCCGGTCCGCCCGTGCCGGACGCGGCGCTGGCGCGGGCCGCGCAGTCCGGCGACGAGCCCACGGCCGCCCTTGTCCTGCCGGGCGATGAACGCCTGGCCCTGCGCGACGGCCGCATCAACCCGGGCAAGGCCGCAGTGGTGCCGGTGAAGCTCGCCATCCGCAGCGCCATCCGCGCCGCGCGCTGACGGCGTCCGTCTTTCAGCGCCGGGCCCGACCGCCGAGCGCAGCGATCTTCTCGGCCGCACGCTGCTTTTCGTCGTCGTTGGTGGCCTTCGCCAGCGCCTGCGCGAACGCGCCGCGCGCGGCCGCCAGGCGCCGCTCGGCCAGCTCGATCTCGCCGATCTGCATCAGCACGCTGAAGAGTTCGCCCTGCCAGGCGCTGTCCTGCGGATGCGCCAGTGTCTGCTTCTGGCCGATCTTCAAGGCCTCGTCGTAGGCGCGCCGCGCCGCCTTGCGGTCCTGCGCCCGCAGTTCGAGCTCGCCGAGCGTGGCCTGGGCCAGCAGGTGCGAGCGTTGCCATTCGGCATCGTCGGGCAGGGCCGCGGCTTGGCGCTGTGCGATCGCGAGCGATTGCCGGGCGGCGGCGCGCGCCGCGTCGAGCTTGCCGTTTTCGGCCTGCAGCTTGGCCACGACGCCGTAGGCGGTGGACAGGTCGTACTGCAGGCTGGCGTGCTGCAGCACCTGCTCGGGCCGGCGCTCGGCCAGGGCCAGCGCCTGCGTGAACAGGGCGCGGGCGCGCGCCGCTTCCTCGTCCTGATAGTTCTCGGCCAGCGCGTACGCCACCTGGCCCAGGTGCAGCAGATTGCCGGCCATCACGCGCTGCAGCTCGGCGTCGTCGCTCGCTTGCGCGGACAGGCGCTCGGCGATGGCGTGGACCTGCTCGTACAAGCCGCGCGCGGCCAGCAGGCCGGCGCGTTCATGCTGGCTGGCGTCGCGCTCGAGATGGCCCAGGCGCAGCGTGCTGATCAGCAGGTCGCGTTGCACCACGCGGTTGGCGACGTCAACGCCGGCCAGCGCGCGGTCGATGGCCAGGGCCCTCTGATACCAGGCGCGCGCGGCGGCGAAGTCGCGCTGGCCGCCAGCGGCCTTCATCGCCAGTTCGCCGAGCTGGCCGTAGGCCACCGACAGGTTGCGCTGCCAGTTCTGGTCCTGCGCCAGCGCCTGCGCGATGCCCGCGGCCTGCTCGTACTTGCGGCGCGCGGCGTCGGGCTTTCCGCGCTCGCGTTCGATGTCGCCTTCGAGCAGCGCGGTCCAGAAGGCGGTGCTGGGGTCTTCCTTCGCGCCGACGCCGCTCAGCTTGCCCTGCAGCGCGCCGACCTCGCGCACCAGCTCGACGCGCACGTCGCGCGTGCCGTCGATGCTGCGCAGCTTGTCAACGATGTCGAACATCAGCTTGTCGGTGAAGCCGCGCGCCTGGGCGAGCGTGCCGGTGGCCAGCTCCTTTTCCTTCCAGGCCCAGCCGGCGAGGCCGGCGAGCGCGGCGACGACGCCGGCGGTGATGGCGCGCAGCGTCCAGGCGCGCGTCTTCTTGCGGCGCACGCTGCGCCGGATGAAGCCGATCTCCTGCGCGTTGAACCAGCAGCGGCGTGGATCCTTCAGTTCCTTCTCGACGGCCGCCAGATTCGGGTTGTCGTGCCACAGGAATTCCGGGTTGCGCGTGCGCTCGAAGTCGCGGCCCGCCATGCCCAGCCGGCCGCCAAGGATGAGCCGGTCCTTGCCGGCCTCGTGGATCCAGTCGCGCAGCGTCTTCCAGGCGCGCACCAGCGAATCATGCGCGGGCTCGATGGCTTCGGTGCCGCGCACCACCAGCCGCGCATCGACCAGGCGTTCGATCACCTTCTGCACCAGCGGTGCGTCCGCCGGCGCATAGGCCAGGTCGGCCATGGCCACGCGCTTGCCCGCCAGCTCGCCTTCCACCGACACCATACGCAGCATGATCTTGCGCATCGTGTCGCGTTCGCTCTCGCTGTCGAGGTGGTGGTAGAGCGCGTCGGCCTTGGTGCGCAGCGCGCCCATCACGCCGCCGAGTCTGTCGTAGTCGTCCTGCTTCAGCGCGCGGTCGCTGCGGCCGCTGCGCACATAGGCCTCGTAGAGTTCGTTCAGCGCGTACGACAGCAGCGGCAGCGCGCCGGGCGACTGCACCACCTCGCCGATGATCTGGTCCACCAGCTCGGGCGGATCGAAGATCAGCACCTCCTGGATGGTGGGCATCACGATCACCTCCCGCAGCTCGTCCAGGCTGAACGGCGGCACGGTGCAGCGGCCCTTGACCCAGGCCGCCTTGAGAGCGCCGGCGTTGAGCTGCGGCTCGAAGTCCGAGCGCACGGTGATGATGAGGCGGGCCACCGGGCCGTCGTCGGCTTCGAGCAGCGCGTGCAGGCGCTGGTCGAAGGTGTTGCGTTCGGCCGCGTCGGCGCAGCGCGTGATCAGCTCCTCGAACTGGTCGATGAGCAGCACCGCCTTGCCGGACGCCGGCGCGTCCTGAAGCACGCGCGCTAGTTCGGCGGTCGGGTGCGTGCCCGGGCGCATCACCGGCAGGATGTTCAAGCCGGCGTCGCGCAACAGCGGCAACAGGCCGGCCTTGATGACCGACGACTTGCCGGTGCCCGATGCGCCCACCACCACCAGCAGGCGGCACGCCGGGTCTTCGGCCTTGGCGTGCAGCGCAGCGATCACGCGCTCGCGGCCATAGAACAAGTGCTGGTCGCTCTCGTCGAACGAGGCCAGGCCCTTGTACGGCGAATGCAGCGGCATGCGCGGCAGGTTCAGGCGATGCCGCGGATGCAGGAACATGAACTCGCCCTTGTCATGCCCGGCGAGCGGAAAGAAGCTCGGCGTCTGGCGCAGGCGCTCGCCTTCTTGCAGCGTCGCCGGCTCGACGCGGTCGCGGATGTAGCCGTAGATCTCGGTGGCGGTGATGACGCCGTCGCCCTCGCGCTCGCCCTTCGCGTCGGCCTCGCCGGCCAGGGCATCGAACAGCGCCAGCGCGAACGGCGAATGGGTGCGGCCGTCGCCGGCCGCGACAGCGCCGCGCTCGCCGGTGGCCTTGCCGTGCAGCACGTCGAGCGCCTTCTGGTCGTAGGCGGCTGAGGTGATGATCTGGCGCGCCGCATCGGCGGCGAAGCGGTTGAAGCGCTCCTCGTAGATGCGCTTGGGCATCAACGTGCCGATCGCGCGGTGCCGGCTCGACCACTTGAACGCGCCCGAGAAGCAGCAGTCGAGGATCAGCAGCAGATGGCGGCAGGGCAGGGCATCGAGCGCGGCCTGCAGCTCGGTCATCGGGATGAAGCTGTCGATGCGGCTCGGCTCGGCGTCGGCGGGCACCAGGTAGCCGGCCGGCCCGTCGTCGCCGTCGGCGGCGATGCCGTGGCCGGCGAAGTAGAACAGCACGCGGTCGTCGGCGCCGACTTGCGCCGGCAGCGTGCTGCGCAGCAGCTCGCGGATGGCGGCGCCGCCGGCATCGAGCAGCGGCGGATGCACGCTGAAGTGGTGCTGCGCGGCCAGCACTTCGGCCAGGCGCCGCGCGTCGTTGACCGCGGTCTGCAGCGGCGCGACCTTGGCATAGGCATCGATGCCGACGAGAAAGGCGCGGTGGTTGGCGAAGTTCAGCCGCGCCAGGTCGGCGGCGGAGACCGTATCGCCCACATCGCCAGCAGCGGCCGGCGCGGCGCTGCGTGGGGCGGCGGCGACGTCCATGCGCGCGCGGCCGGCTCGCGCGCCGCCTACCAGGCCACCGTCTTCAAGGCCTGCTGGCCGGCGGCCGAGACGAAGTAGTTCAAGTGGTGGCAGGCGACCTGCGTCGTCTTCGGCGCATGGCTGCGCTCGCCGACGCGCAGGATGCTGTCGACGCTGACCGCGATGTCGTTGGCCTTGTTGCCGAACAGGGCGTCGAAGACGAAGCTCTGGCCGAGCTTGGCGACGAGCTTGGCGAACAGTTCGTCGGTGGGCTCGCGATAAGCGCCGACGTCGCCGGCCAGGATGGTGTAGGCGATGCCGGGGTCGGCGCTGGCGTTGAGCGTGCGGATGAACTCCGAGCCCGGGTCCATCTGCATCAGCGTCGGCGTCACCTTCTTCGAGCGGTTGAGCACGAACAGGATCGGCGCGGAAAACGGGATCAGCGCCGGCAGGTAGTTGGCCGCCAGCCCGGTCAGCACGTTGAGAATCTTGCGCGCGTCATCGACCTTGCCGAACGGCGAGCCGTTGTTGGGCGTGCCGCACATCACCAGGTGATCGACCAGCGCGCTGCCGCCTTCGCGCTCGATGAACCAGCGCGACACCAGCCCGCCCATCGAATGCACCAGCAGCGTCAGGTGCTTGTCGTCGCGCTCGTACAGGCCGGCCTCGGCCAGCTGCGCCTTGAGCGCGCGCGCTGTTTCCTCGATCGGCGTGCTCAGGTTTTCGTAGTCGTAGGTCAGGACCAGGTCGAAGCGCTGGTCGAGCGCGCCGGCGCGCACGCCCGCGGCCATGCCTTCGGTGTCGCCGATGATGCCGTGCACCAGCAGCAGCACGCGCTTGGCCGCCGCCACCTTCGTGGCCAGGCCGTCGTCGCGCTGCGCGAAGCCGCCGTCGGCCAGCGGCTCGACCCAGCGCAGCCGGTTGACGTTGGTCTGCTTCAGGTAGGTCTTGAAGAAGTACAGCTTCAACGAGCCGCCCAGGCTGCGCCGGTCCGACGGCATTTCAGGCAGGTGGTCGATGCTGACCAGGGTTCGCCCTTCGTCATCCTTGGACACATCGCCGCCGAGCAGCACATGCCGGCCGTCATAGACGAACGGCAGCAGCCCTTCGTCGGCGCCGAGCGGCAGGTTCAGCTCGATCTGCAACGGCTCCTCGGCCAGCGCCTGCGCGTTGTCGATGCCGCTCAACTCCAGCACGCTCTGCTCGGCGCCGCGCGTGGCGCCGAACGAAGCCACGCTCAAGCCGATGCGCTCGAAGGCGTCGATGAAGGGCGCGCCTTCGCCGGCCGCGCGCGTCGCCGGCCGCGCCGCGCCGACGCTGACGTTGGCCTTGAGCTTGCTATGGCCCCTGATCACGACCGCGCCGTTGTCGCTGGCCCAGGGCTTCTTGCCGAGTTGATTCAAGCGCGGGCAGACGCGCACGCGCAGGCTCTTGGTCATCCAGTCCTGGCTGCGCGTCTTTTTCTTGGCCTGGATGCTGCCGAGCGCGCGCGTGGCTGCGACGGTCGCGCCGAGTTCGAGATCGGCCTGCTCGAGCAGGAAGCCATCGATCCGCTCGGTGCTGGCGATCAGCTGGAAGCGGTCGATCGTCTCTTCGGTCTCGCGGCCTTCGACCAGGCGGAAGGCATGGCTCGGATCGTCGCCGTAGAGCGTGACCCAGGCCTCGCCGGATTCGATCGGGTCGTTGCGCAGCACCTGCACGCCGTAGGCCGGCGAGAAGTATGCGAGCAGGATGTGCAGCGTGCGGCCGCTGCGGTTGCGCACCTCGAGCTTGGCCTTGATCTCGCTCCACTGCCCACCGCGCTGCTGCACCGATTCGAGCGTGACCTGGTTGCTCGGGTGGACGAATTTGGCGCCGCCTTCGGCCGGCTCGCTGCAGACGAAGTCGATCGACGCGGCGTCGATGTCGCTGGCGCGATTGCGCAGCGCCAGCAGGCGCTCCCACTGCGCGACCTGCTTGATCGCCGGACGCAGCGCTTCGGCGGCGCGACCGGGCTGACGGGGATCGAGCGGCGCCGACTGGATCAGCAGGCCGGACTCTCGCTGCACCAGGCTGAGCGTTTCGCCCTGCACCGTCAGGCCGTAGCGCGCGGCGCCGGCTTCTTCGGTGAAGGCCGCACCGAGCGCGTGGTCGCGCTGCAGGGCTTCCTCCATCTGGGCGCGCACCGGCGCCTCGGCCGTGACGTGCAACAACAGCGGCGCCACCGGCAGGCTGGTGACGGCGGCGCGATAACGCGCCTCGGTCGCGCTGTCGAAATCCAGCGCGAGGAAGGACTGCTGCGCACCGACCTCGACCGTGTGCGCCGTGCCGGCGCTGCGGCTGGCGTCGTTCTCGTCGTACAGGATCACACCCACCGGCTGGTCGGGTTGATCGGGCAGGCCATGGATGGCGCCGGCATCGATCTTCCACGCGCCCTGGTCGAAGTGCACGCTGTAGCGCGGCCCGGCGAGTGCGCCGGCGCTGCCGAGGAAGCCGCTCCAGGCATCGAAGTGGCCGACCGGTTCGAACTGCGGATCCTGGTCGGCCGCGCGCTTGCGCACCGCGGCGCGGCAGCGCACGAACAGATCGGCATACGACAGGCTGCCGGCCGACTTCTCCAGCACTTCGAGCAGCGTGCTCGTGAACACGCCGCGCTGGTCGAGCGGCGACTCCTTGGCCTCCTGCGTGCGCTCGCAGGCGGCCAGCAGGATATGGCGCGCGCTCGGGATGCTCAGGCCCTGGCCCTTGGCCCGCAGCCGCGCGTAGTGGCCGTCGAGGTAGCTGTCCAGCGGGCGCTCGGCCGCGACGCCGACGGTCATGCGCGAGCGCAGGCCGGCGAAGGCATCGACGCTGCGCGTGGCCGATCCGCTGTGGCAGGCGTCGAGGATGAAGGCCACATGCGCGTCGTTGCGCGCCAGCTCGCCGATCAGCACGGCCAGTTCCTTGTCGGCCAGGTCGTGGCGCCCGGGCAAACGGCTGTCGAAGCAGACCAGGCCTTCGTCGAGCCCGTTCGGATAGAACTCGCGGAAGGCTGACGCCGAAGCCGACTGCGCGCCGTGGCCGCAGTATTGGAAGACCGCGACGTCGCCGGCGCGGGCGCGGCCGAGGTGGCTGCGGAACTGGGCAACGATGTTGTCGCGCGTGGCGTCGGCATCCTTCAGCACTTCGAGTGCGAGGCCGTTGCCGCCCACGGCTTGGCGCAGGAAGCTGGCGAAGTGATCGATGTCGTTGAGGCAGCCGCTCAACTTGGGCACACCGGCCGGGTAGTCGTTGATGCCGACCAGCAGGGCGAAGACTTGCTTGGACATGAATGCGGCTCCCTCGTTGCCCCGGGCTGATTGCACGGTATGGGCGCAGCGCCAAGGCGTGCGCAGTATCTGGCTGCCTCCGGGCTTTAGCAAGGATGGCGCGCGCTCGCAGCGCCGCTCAGCGCAACGCCGGCAGCACCAGGTCGCGCGCCGCGACGACGCGCGACCAATGCATCGCCCCCTGCGGCAGCAGCCACTGCATGCCATAGCGCATGCGCTCGGTCTTGACGATCGGCGCCAGTAGCGCGGCGAGGGGCATGGAAG
>JANNJX010000051.1:0-5362 GCA_031396005.1 Burkholderiales bacterium | reverse complement strand
CCGACGTTGTCGGCGATCACCGCCGGGTTGCGCGGGTCGTCTTCCGGAATGCCGGCTTCGACCTTGCCCACCAGGTCGGCGCCGACGTCGGCGCCCTTGGTGAAGATGCCGCCGCCCAGGCGCGCGAAGATCGAGATCAGGGATGACCCAAAAGCAAAGCCGAGCATCGGTTTCAGAACCGAGGCCAGGCTCTTGTCAGGCGTGTACTGGCCGTTCAACACGGTGAACCAGAAGAAGATGCCGACGCCGAGCAGGCCCAAGCCGACGACCAGCATGCCAGTGATTGCGCCGCCTTTGAAGGCGACGTCGAGCGCCGGGCCGATGCCCCTGGTGGCGGCCTGCGCGGTGCGCACGTTGGCCTTGACCGAGACGTTCATGCCGATGAAGCCGCATGCGCCCGACAGCACGGCGCCGAGCACGAAGCCGATGGCGGTGGTGCCGTCGAGGAAGTAGGCGATGGCGATGGCGAGCACGACGCCGACCACCGCGATCGTCTTGTACTGCCGCGCCAAGTAGGCCGCGGCACCTTGCTGCACGGCGCCCGCGATCTCCTGCATGCGCGCGTTGCCGGCGTCTTGCTTCAGGATCCAGCTGCGTTGGAAAAATCCGTACAACACGGCGGCAACACCGCAAGCCAGCGCCAGATACAGCGCCATCGTCGTTGACATGAAGATCGCTCCTTCCAAACCTTTGATTGGGGTTTACTTCTTGATGGGCAGCCGGCCGCAGCCGGTACAACCCAGGATGCTAAGCGATCGACATGGCACAACTGCCCCTGTGTTTTCCCCGCGCCACACGCCGTGTCAGGCCGTCGCAAGCAGGCGACCTAAAATGCGGGTTATCCCTGTTCGACGAAGAACATCATGAGCCTGCACGACGTGACCCCCGGCACCAAGGTGCCTGACGAGTTCAACGTGATCATCGAGATCCCGATGAACGCCGACCCGATCAAGTACGAGGTCGACAAGGCCAGCGGTGCGATCTTCGTCGACCGTTTCATGACCACGTCGATGCACTACCCATGCAACTACGGCTACATCCCGCGCACGCTGGCCGACGACGGCGACCCGGTCGATGTGCTCGTCATCACGCCGTATCCGTTGTCGCCGGGCGTGGTGGTGACGTGCCGGCCGCTGGGCGTGCTGAAGATGGACGACGAAGCCGGCGGCGATGCGAAGTTGCTCGCCGTGCCGATCGACAAGGTGCTGCCGATCTACTCGCACTGGAAAAAGTTCGAGGACATCAACTCGATGCGGCTGAGGACGATTCAGCACTTCTTCGAGCACTACAAGGATCTCGAAGCCGGCAAGTGGGTCAACGTGGTCGGTTGGGAAGGTGTGGACTCGGCGAAGAAGGAAATCACCGACGGGTTGAAGAACTACGGCAAGTCCTGAGCCGCTGTCTTGAATGGGTTGCGTTCGTTCAACTCGTCGATGTAGTTCTCGACGCCAGCGCCTTCACGCGCCAGGAAGTCTTCCACCGCCGACGCAAAACGCTTGTCGGCCAGCCAATGCGCCGACCAGGTGCGCACCGGCAACAGTCCGCGCGCCATCTTGTGCTCACCTTGCGCGCCGCCTTCGAAGCGCTGATAGCCGTTGGCGATGCACCAGGTCAGCGGCTGGTAGTAGCAGGCCTCGAAGTGCAGGCAGGTCACGTGCTCCGTCGCGCCCCAGTAGCGACCGTAGGCGACACGGCGTTCGGGATCGAGCGCGATCAGCGACGCGGCGATCGGCTGGCCATCGCGGCGGGCGACGAACATCAACCAGTTCTCGGGCATCGTGCGCGCCATCTCGGCGAAGAAGGCGCGTGTGAGGTAGGGCGTGGAGTGGTGGGCGCGGTAGGTCAGCGTGTAGCAGCGGTAGAAGAAG
Organism: Burkholderiales bacterium; assembly: GCA_031396005.1. GTDB lineage: Bacteria > Pseudomonadota > Gammaproteobacteria > Burkholderiales > Burkholderiaceae_C > CADEEN01. The sequence goes on along the minus strand of JANNJX010000051.1, from coordinate 3,494 downwards.
TCCCACAGCACGTCGCTGATCGCAGCGCCTTCGTGAACGTCGAAGCCGACGCCGGCTTCTGCCACGCGCCGCCGCTCCTGCGCGATCTTCTTGCGCTTGTCGCGCTGCAGGCTGGCCGCGAATGCGGCGAAGTCGGCGTAGGGCAACGGCTCGCGCTGCAGCCAATGGAATTGCACGTTCTCGCGCAGCATCCAGCCGCCGGCTTCAAAAGCAACGCGGTCGGCCTCGGAAAAGAAAAGAAAATGTGCTGATGACAGCTTGGCCTCGCGCACGAACTGCAGCACGCCGCGCAGCAGCAATTCGCGCGCGGCGGCATCGCGCGCCAGCAACCGCGAGCCCGGCACCGGCGTGAACGGCACCGCGCCCAGCAGCTTCGGGTAGTACTCGAGCCCGTGGCGGTGGTAGGCGTCGGCCCAGGCCCAATCGAACACGTACTCGCCGTACGAGTGATCCTTGATGCAGAGCGCGCACGCGGCCAGCAACTCGCCGCCGCGCTGCAAGGTGATCCAGCTCGGCGCCCAGCCGGTGTCTGCCGTGGCGCTGCCCGACGCATGCAGCGCGACGAGGTACTCGTGGCGCATGAAGGGGGAAGGCGCGTCCTGTTGAGCGAGCAACGCGTTCCACGCGGCACGGTCGATGGCTGTGGGATCGTCGAAGACGCGCAGAACGGGGTGGTCGGTCATGGATTTGGGGCGCACTGGCAAAAAACAGCGCACGTTATATTCAAGTCATCTTCGAAAGACAAAAACGCCGACAGTTTCACTGTCGTGAGTGGATGTGGTGACAGGCCGATGACATACAACTTCAAGGTACGTGCGTTCGTCCCGGTCGTGCTGCTTCGCGAGGCCTATGCGGCGCTGCGGCGGCGACTGAAGCTGCACCTGTATTTCGCCAAGTTCGCTGCCTATCCGGCCCTGGCTGAAAAGCCCGGCACGGCCGTGCCGCGCCCGCGGGTACTGGTGGCCATTGTTCACATCACGTCGGTGCAGGAGCACGAAAGTCGCGAGGCTGCGCAGGTCAAGATCGACCGCATCGTGGCCACGCTCGATGGCTTGCTCTGCAGCTTTGCCCATTGCGAGCTGACGGTGCTGGTGGTGACGATGAAGCAGCGCCATGTCGTCGCTTTTCTGCCGGACCATCTGAAGTCGGTGGTGGAAGTTTTGGAGGTGGGGGGCGGCGATCCGATGTTCATCGGTTTTCCGGCGCAGGACGCATTGATTGCCCGACGCAGCGCGCACGATTGGTTCATCTTCATCGAGGACGATATCGAGATCCGCGACGCTTCGTTCCTCGACAAGCTGTCGCGTTTCTCCGAGCTGCCGGGCATGGAGCGCTGCGTTCTGATGCCCAACCGGTACGAGTATGTCGAGCGCGTCAAGCGGTACATCGACCTGACGCATATGGCGGACGTGATCGAGTGGAACCGCCTGTCGCTCGTCCGGCACGATGGCAACTGGATGGCCGACTGCAGCAACCCGCATGCGGGCATGTTCTGCCTGTCGCGCGCGCAGATCGAGTTGCTGGTCTCGTCGGGCCGGGCACTGCGTGGCAAGGACGTCTACGGTGGGCCCCGCGAGTCGTCGGCGACGTTCAGCCTGCTGGAGTGTTTCTCCTTGTACAAACCGCATCCGCAGAACCTGCATTACCTGGAGGTGCGTCACGTCGATTCCAAGTACTCGTTGATGCACCCCGACGTGACCGAGTATTGCTTCACCGCGGTCACCAACCAAGGCGCCTGATCATCGTGAAGGTCGCCCTTGCTCAGATCAACGCCACCGTCGGCGACCTCGAAGGCAATGCGCAGCGCATCGTCAATGCCGCGCGCCGTGCTTACGGCCAGGGCGTGCACTTGGTGGTGGCACCTGAGCTCGCCTTGACAGGCTACCCGCCGGAAGATCTGCTGCTGCGACCGGCCTTCATGAGTGCGTGCGAGCAGGCGCTGCGCGGCATCGCGCGCGAGTTGATGTCGAGCCAGGGGTTGCATGTGCTGGTGGGGCATCCGCATCAGTTCGGCGATCGCGGTGACGTCAGGACCAAGTCGACTTCACAGCCGCTGCGCTTCAATGCAGCCTCGGTGCTGGCGGGGGGAAGGATCGTCGGCACCTACTGCAAGCGCGAACTGCCCAACTACCAGGTGTTCGATGAACGCCGCTACTTCGCGTCGGGTCGTGATGCTGGATTGAAACCGCTGGTGTTCGAGGCTGGGGGCACGCGCGTCGGCGTGCTGATCTGCGAGGACGCCTGGTTCGAAGAGCCGGGCGCGGCTGCCAAGGCCGCGGGCGCGCAGGTGCTGGCGGTGCTCAATGCGTCGCCATTCCACCTCGACAAGGCGGGGGAGCGCGAGGCACGCATGGCCGAGAGAGCGCGTGCCACAGGGCTGCCGGTGCTGTTCTCGCACCTCGCCGGCGGGCAAGACGAGGTGGTGTTCGACGGCGCCTCCTTTGGCGTCGATGCGCGCGGCGAGATCGCTGTGCGCGGGCCCAGCTTCGTCGAGGCACTGGTCACGGCGGAGGTGGAAGGCGGCGCGGTGCGCGGACCGGTGCAGCCGTTGCCGTCGCTCGAGGCGCAGGCCTGGGGCGCCTTGGTCACCGGCGTGCGCGATTACCTCGGCAAGAACGGTTTTCCCGGCGCGATCATCGGCCTGTCCGGCGGCATCGACTCGGCGCTGGTGTTGGCCATCGCCGTCGATGCACTCGGCGCCGACAAGGTGCGCTGCGTGATGATGCCATCGCCGTACACGGCCGACATCTCATGGATCGACGCCCGCGACATGGCCAAGCGGTTGAACGTGCAGTACGACGAGATCCCGATCTCGCCGATGTTCGACAGCTTTCGCGCCGCGCTGGCGCCGCAGTTCAAGGGCCTGGCCGAAGACACGACGGAAGAGAACATCCAGGCCCGCATCCGCGGCACGTTGTTGATGGCGCTGTCGAACAAGACCGGCCGCATCGTGCTGACCACCGGCAACAAGAGCGAGATGGCGACCGGTTACTGCACGCTCTACGGCGACATGGCCGGCGGCTTTGCGGTGATCAAGGACGTGGCGAAGACGCTCGTCTACCGACTGGCGCGCTGGAAGAACGCGCAAGGCGCCGAGGTCATTCCCGAGCGCATCATCACGCGCGCGCCGTCGGCCGAATTGCGTGCCGATCAGACCGATCAGGACAGCCTGCCGCCGTACGAGGTGCTCGACGCCATCCTGGCGCTGTACATGGAAGAGGACCGGAGCGTTGATGACATCGTCGCCGCCGGTTTCGAGCGCACCACGGTGGAGCGCGTGACGCGGCTGATAAAGATCAACGAATACAAACGCCGTCAGGCGCCGGTGGGCATCCGCATCACGCATCGCGCCTTTGGGCGCGACTGGCGCTACCCCATCACATCGAAGTTCCGTGCTTAAATTCGAGTAACCATTCCCGCAAAGGCCGTGTCATGAAGCAGATCACCGCGATCATCAAGCCATTCAAGCTCGAAGAGGTTCGCGAGGCGCTGGC
>JANNJX010000665.1:0-3607 GCA_031396005.1 Burkholderiales bacterium | reverse complement strand
GCGAGCACGAAGCTGATCTGCGGCTATCTCGCCTGCGACTCCCGACTGGCGCGGCTGCTGCTCGCCGGACTGCCGCCGCTGGTGGCGGTGAGCGTGCGCGGCTCCAACGCCGGCGTCTGGCTCGAAGCGTCGCTGCGCTATGCGCTGGCCGAGGCGCGCTCGCCGCGCCCGGGCGGTGAAGGCGTGCTCGCCAAGCTGGCCGAGGTGCTTTTCATCGAAGTGCTGCGCCTGTACATGATGAACGAGCAGGCCGAAGGGCGCACCGGTTGGCTCGCCGGCGTGTCCGACCGCATCGTCGGCGCGGCGATGCGCGCGCTGCACGCCGACCCGGCGCGCGCGTGGACGCTCGACGAACTGGCGCGCGTGGCGGCCACCTCGCGCCGCGTGCTCGCCGAGCGCTTCCAGTCGCTGGTGGGCGCGCCGCCGATGCAGTACCTGTCGCACTGGCGGCTGCTGCTCGCGGGCAACCTGCTGGCTGGCAGCAACGCGCCGCTGGCGCGCATCGCCGAGGAAGTGGGATACCAGACCGACACCGCGTTCAGCCGCGCATTCCGGCGCGAGTACGGGCTGCCGCCGGCAGCGTGGCGGCGGCTGCAATCAGGCGCTGGGCAGGCGCCGCGCTGTCGGTGATGGCGGGCGAACGGGCCTGCGTTGATCGATCTGGCGGCCCGCTACCGAGCGAGCGCGGACACGCGTCGTCGCGCCGGCCATCTCGCGCTTGATGACGTTTGCGGTTGCTGCCGCGACCAGGGTCGCGCGGACGCTTGCTTCGTGCGCTGCGAGCGCGGAGCGTTCAATGGTTGTCCCGCGGCACGAACGCCCCGCGCTTGCCGCGCAGGAAGTCGAGATCGGCGCCCTCGTCGGCCTGCAGCACGTGGTCGATGTAGAGCTTCCAGTAGCCTGAATCCAGCGCGGGCAACGGCGGCTGCCAGTCGGCGCGGCGCTTGGCGAGTTCTTCGTCGCTCACATGCAGGTGCAGCTTGCGTCCCGCCACGTCGAGCGTGATCAGGTCGCCGTTGTTCACCAGCGCCAGCGGCCCGCCGGCCGCGGCCTCGGGGGCGGTGTGCAGCACCACCGTGCCGTACGCCGTGCCGCTCATGCGCGCATCGCTGATGCGGACCATGTCGGTGATGCCCTTGCGCAAGACCTTCGGCGGCAGCGGCATGTTGCCGACCTCGGCCATGCCGGGGTAGCCCTTGGGGCCGCAGTGTTTCAGCACCAGCACGCAGGTCTCGTCGACGTCGAGGTTCTCGTCGTCGATGCGGCTGTGGAAGTCTTCGATGTTCTCGAACACCACCGCGCGGCCGGTGTGCTGCATCAGCGCCGGTGTGGCCGCGCTCGGCTTGATGACGGCGCCGCGCGGCGCGAGGTTGCCTTTCAGCACGGCGATGCCGGCCTTGTCCTTGAACGGCGCGGCGACGCTCTTGATCACGTCGGCGTTCCAGTTCTTCGCATCGCTCACGTTCTCGGCCACGGTCTTGCCGTTGGCGGTGACGGCGTTGGCGTGCAGCAGCGGCAGGATTTCCTTCATCACCACCGGCAGGCCGCCGGCGTAGCAGAAATCTTCCATCAGGTACTGGCCGCTCGGCTGCAGGTTCACCAAGCAGGGCAATTCGCTGGCCAGGCGGTCGAAGTCTTCGATCGTCAGTTTCAAACCGAGCCGACCGGCGATGGCGATCAGGTGGATCACGGCGTTGGTGCTGCCGCCGATGGCCGCCAGCGTCTTGATCGCGTTCTCGAAGGCCTCGCGCGTGAGGATGGCGGACAGCTTCTGGTCTTCGTGCACCATGTGGACGATGCGCCGCCCGGCCTCGCGCGCGATGACGTTGCGCCGGCCATCGACGGCCGGATACGCGGCATTGCCCGGCAGGCCGACGCCGAGCGCTTCGACCATGCTGGCCATCGTGCTGGCGGTGCCCATCGTCATGCAGTGGCCGTGGCTGCGGTGCATGCAGCTTTCGGCCTCGAAGAACTCGGCGAGCTTCAAGGTGCCGGCGCGCACCTGCTCGCTCATGCTCCAGACCCCCGTGCCCGAGCCGAGTTGCTGATCGCGCCAGCGGCCGTTCAGCATCGGGCCACCACTGACACCGATCGTGGGAAGGTCCGCACTCGCCGCACCCATCAGCAGGCTCGGCGTGGTCTTGTCGCAGCCCATCAGCAGCACCACGCCGTCGATCGGGTTGCCGCGGATGCTCTCCTCGACGTCCATCGACGCCAAGTTGCGGTAGAGCATCGCGGTCGGCCGCAGCAACGTTTCGCCGAGCGACATCACCGGAAACTCGAGCGGGAAGCCACCCGACTCGTAAACGCCGATCTTCACCTGCTCGGCGAGCGTGCGGAAATGCGAGTTGCACGGCGTCAGTTCACTGAAGGTGTTGCAGATGCCGATGACAGGACGGCCGTCGAACTGGTCGTGCGGCACGCCCTTGCCCTTGACCCATGAACGGTAGGCAAAACCGTCGCGGTCCTGGCGGCCGAACCATTGCTGGCTGCGCAGTTGGTGCGCAGGCTGCTTCTTCTTCGGCGGCGGCGGCGGCGGCGGCGGCGGATGGTTGCTGCTGTTGCTCATGATCGGGTGTTGATGACGCTGGGGTGGGCGAGGGCTTCGACGGAGCGCACCGTCTTGCCGGTGATGGTGGCCAGCAACTTGGCCACCTTGTCGGCCTGGGCCTGCTTGCGCGAGCGGCCGACGTAGGCGCGCGACGAGCGGCCGAGGTAGAGGCTGACCGACCAGTGCTCGGGCTTGTCGTTGTCTGCGGCGCGCGGGTGGTGCACCACGTCCACCGATTGGATGGCCTCGAACGACGCCAGTACCTTGTCGCCAGCGCGCACGTGGCGCGCCGTGCCGTCCACCGTGACCTGGCGGTGGTCGCTGCTGAAGACCAGCCGCAGCGGCTCGTGCTCGATGACGGCCAGCCAATAGCGCGGGAAGAGCAGCGACTGCACGGCACGGACGACGCGCTGCCAGAGGGCGATGAGTAGGGTCATGCCCGCATTGTCTGCGCGAGTTGGGCCTTGGCAGCGGCGACGACGGCTTCGGCGGTGATGCCGAAGTGGCGGTACAGCGCTTCGGCCGGCGCGCTGGCGCCGAAGCCGCGCATGCCGACGAAGGCGCCGCGCTCGCCGAGCCAGCGCTCCCAGCCGAAGCGCAGCGCGGCTTCGACGGCCACGCGCACGCTGCCGCCCGGGCCGAGTACGGCGTGGCGGTACGCGGCGTCTTGTTGCTCGAACAGCTCCCAGCACGGCATCGAGACGACGGCGGTGGGCATGCCTTCGGCCTGCAAGGCGCGGCGCGCGTGCAAGGCGATCAGCACTTCCGAGCCGGTGGCGAGCAGCGTGGCGACGCGGCGCGCGCCGCCTTCAGGCTCGGCGAGCAGGTAGGCGCCGCGGCGGCAGCGGTTGTCACCGCTGCTGTCTTCGCGCACGCGCGGCAGCACTTGGCGCGCGAAGACCAAGGACACCGGGCCGCTGCGATGTTCGAGCGCGACCTGCCAGCACTCGGCTGCTTCGGTGGCATCCGCGGGCCGCATGACGAGCATGTTCGGCATCGCGCGCAGCGACGCCAGCACCTCCACGGGCTGGTGCGTCGGCCCGTTGCTGCCGATGC
>JANNJX010000663.1:0-4477 GCA_031396005.1 Burkholderiales bacterium | reverse complement strand
GCGCTGTCGAGTTCGAGCGCGGACTGCTCGGCCTGGGCGGCGGCGAGCAGCTCAGCGTGATCATCGCTGCCGCTGCGCTGCGTGTGAAAGCGGTACAGCAGCGCATGCACCCAGCGCCCGTAGTCGCTGTTGTCGAGCCCGGCATCGAGCTCGTTGCCCTCGGCCAGTCCCAGTGCAACCTTGGCGAAGAAGCGGTACGGACAGTCGCGCAGCGCCTGCACGGTGGTGGCCGACAGGCGCTGCGGCATGGCTCGCTGCATCGACGGCGCGGGACGGATGACCGGCTGGCGATCGACGTGTCGCAGCGGCAGCGGCACGTCGACTTCGTCATCGCCGTCTGCGCCGAGACGCCGCCGCGCCAGCATCGCGCGCTCGACCAGCGGGCTCGGTGCCAGCGGCTCGCCCGCGTCGTGCGTGCGGCGCAGCAGCGTCAGCCGCGGCGCGCGCAGCAACTGCGCAAAGGCCTGCATCTCGCGCTGTCGCCGCTGCTCGGCTTCGGCGATGCCGAACCCGCGTGCCAGCACTGCCGGCAACAAGCCCGGCATCGCATCGGCGCCGCCCAGATGCTGCGCGTCGCAGCCCGGGAAGACGACGGCATCGAACGGCCGCAGTGCGGCGCGCAACAACGGCACGATGGCCACCCGCGCGGTGCCGCTGCAAGTGGGTCGCCAGGCGCTGCCTTCGAGCGTGTCGTCAACCCAGGCCGTGAAGCCCGACAAGTCCAGCAGCGTCGACTGCGCGGCACTCTGCCAAGCGGGCGTGGGCACACCGGACCATTGCAGCACTGCCAGCACCTGGCGGCCGGCCGCATCGGCGCCGAGCGTGGCCAGCAGGCCCGGTGCCGCCTCACGCCATGACAGCAGCCAGTCGCTGAGCGCGCGCGGCCGCTCGGGTTGCCAAGCGTCGATGCGGCGCGTCAAATCGGCCAGCGCGGCGAGCGCCGGCGGGTCCGGCTCGCGCTCGCGCCGCCAGGCGTTCTCCAGCGCGCTGACGGCGCTTTCGTCACGGCCTTCGGCGCGCAAGGCTTCGATCCAGGCGTCGCGGCCCGCTCCCGATGCAGCGGGCGTGGCGGCGCGCAACCACGCCATCGAGTGGGCCGCGGCGCGCGTGGTCGATAGCGTCCAGCCGGTTTCGTCGTCGCAGGCCACGCCGGCGCGCTCGAGCAAGGCGCGGATGCGGCGCACGACGAGACGGTCTTGCGCGATCAGCGCGACGAGCGATGCGCCGCGGTCCAGCGCCTCGAGCACAGCGAGGGTGGCTGCGCTGGCTTCGTCTTCGAGGCCCGCAGCGCGCCAGCGCGTGGGCGCCGGCAACGCCGCCGCATCGTCGAAGGGACGCAGCGGATCGCTGTCGGCCTGCAGGTGCAGCGTCGGCGCTTCGCTCAATGGCACGTCGGCTTGCGCCGCTGCGCTCAGCACGACCCAAGCCGAAACCGGCAGCGAACACAGCCTGTGCGTGGCCGGCGCCTCGGCCGACGCCGCCCACTCGATCGCCATGCGCGCCAACAAGCGCTCGCTGGCGCCAGGGCCTGGGCCGCTCGGCGACGCTTGCCGCAACGCGTCCCACCACGCCGCGCGGGTTTCGGGCCGCTGCATGGCGACGGCGTCGCGAATCGCATCGGCGGTGACGACGAAAGCCAGGGCCGCCGCGCGAAACGCCCGTGGGTCGCGCTCGGCCCACGTTGCGCCGAACGCCTGGCGGCGCAGCAGGGTGGCGGCGACGAGCCGATCGGTGGCGCGGTCGCCGCTGGGCAACCCCGGCGCGAACGGCGGCGGCGGCGCCAGCGATTCAGCCAACGTCGCTGCCGTTTCGATGCGCGGTTGCCAGCCGCCGCGCTGCGCAAACGCCGCGCGCGCCGGCGCCAGCAGCGCGCTGTGCGGCAAGAGGATCACCGCATCACGTGGCGCCGCGTCCATCGAGCCCAGCCAACCCGCAACGACGGCCGCGACATGCGGCCAGAAGGTGCCATCGATGGGCCTGCAATCGAGTCGCTGCCGGACTATGGTTGTCATTGAGAGCGGGGCGACCTTGCGAGCCATGAGCCGAGGGGCTTGTGTCAGAATCATTGTGCCTGTTGCTCCTCGCGCAGGCACCACGAGGAACAGCCATGAGCAGCGACCTGATAAAGCATGTGACCGATGCGAGCTTCGAGACCGACGTCCTGAAGTCCGGCAAGCCGGTGCTGGTGGACTACTGGGCTGAATGGTGCGGGCCGTGCAAGGCCATCGCGCCGATCCTCGACGAGTTGTCGACGCAGTACGGCGACAAGCTGCAGATCGCCAAGATGAACGTCGACGAGAACTCGGAAGTGCCGGGCAAGTTCGGCATCCGTGGCATCCCGACGCTGATGTTGTTCAAGGATGGCCAGCTGGCCGGCACGCTCGTCGGCTCGCATCCGAAGGCGAAGTTCACGGCCTTCCTCGACTCTCACCTATAATCTGCGCAACGCCGGGTTCGCAGCCTGGCCGCAGAACAGCCACCGCGGCGCTCGAAGACCGCCTCAGTTCAGAGGCACTAGGCCCGCGGTTCCGGCCCCTCCCCTGATGTTTCGACTACTGTGCTCCGCTGGTGCGCGGTGGCCGCACACAGGGCCAAAGTTTCCTCAGGGGCCGGTCCCAGGCGGCAGCGCAAGGCCGAAGCGCACCGTCGCATCGAGGGTTTGACCTTTCTATGCATCTTTCCGAACTCAAAGCCTTGCATGTCTCGGCGCTCATCAAGATGGGCGAAGAGCTGGAGATCGAGAACGTCGCCCGCCTGCGCAAGCAGGAGCTGATGTTCGCGATCATGAAAAAGCGCGCCAAGGCCGGCGAGCAGGTCTTCGGTGACGGCGTGCTCGAAGTGCTGCCCGACGGCTTCGGCTTCCTGCGCTCGATCGAAGCCAGCTACATGGCCAGCACCGACGACATCTACCTGAGCCCAAGCCAGGTGCGGCGCTTCAACCTGCACACCGGCGACATGATCGAAGGCGAAGTGCGGGTGCCCAAAGACGGCGAGCGCTACTTCGCGCTGGTGAAAGTCGATCGCGTCAATGGCGTGACGCCCGAGGAGAACAAGAACAAGATCATGTTCGAGAACTTGACGCCGCTCTTTCCCAAAGAGCAGTTCAAGCTGGAACGTGACGGGCTCAAAGCCGAAGAGAACATCACCAGCCGCATCATCGACCTGGTGGCGCCGATCGGCAAAGGCCAGCGCGCGCTGCTCGTCGCACAGCCGAAGACCGGCAAGACGGTGATGATGCAGCAGCTCGCGCACGCGCTCGTCGCCAACCACCCCGAGGTCCACCTGATCGTGCTGCTGGTCGATGAGCGGCCCGAGGAAGTGACCGAGATGGTGCGCACGGTGCGCGGCGAGGTCATCAGCTCGACCTTCGACGAACCCGCAGCACGCCACGTGCAAGTCGCCGAGATGGTGATCGAGCGCGCCAAGCGCCTGGTCGAGCTCGGCAAGGACGTGATCATCCTGCTCGACTCGATCACGCGATTGGCCCGTGCCTACAACAACGTGCTGCCGTCTTCCGGCAAGGTGCTGACCGGCGGTGTCGATGCCAACGCCTTGCAGCGCCCGAAGCGCTTCTTCGGCGCGGCGCGCAACGTCGAAGAAGGCGGTTCGCTGACGATCATCGGCACCGCGCTGATCGACACCGGCTCGAAGATGGACGAGGTCATCTACGAAGAGTTCAAGGGCACCGGCAACTGCGAAATCCACCTGGATCGCCGCATGGCCGAGAAGCGCGTCTATCCGTCGATCCTGATCAACAAGAGCGGCACGCGGCGCGAAGAGCTGCTGCTCAAGCCGGAGATCCTGCAGAAGACCTGGATCCTGCGCAAACTGCTCTACCCGATGGACGAGATCGAGGCGATGGAGTTCATCCTCGACAAGATGAAGGCGTCGAAGAACAACCTGGACTTCTTCGACATGATGCGGCGCGGCGGTTAAACTCACGCGTCCTGATTTTTCCGGCAAGTGCGTCGTCGTCAAAACGCGTGGCTGCCGCAACTCCCTGAAGAGGTTTTCCCCATGAAAGATGGCATTCACCCCGGCTACCGCGACGTCTGTTTTCAGGACCTGTCCAACGGCTTTCAGTTCGTGACGCGTTCGACGGTGCAAACCAAGGACAGCATCACCATCGAAGGCAAGGACATGCCGCTGTTCAAGATGGAAACGTCCTCCGAGTCGCATCCGTTCTACACCGGTACGCAGAAGAGCGTCGACAACCTCGGCGGCCGCGTCGAGAAGTTCCGCAACAAGTTCAAGGTCGGCATCAAGAAGTGATGCTTGCCGTGAGACCGATCAGGGCAGCTTCGGCTGCCCTTTTTGTTATGGCAACCGCATGATCGCGGCGTGAATTCCGTCACGCCCAATCCGGCCCTGGTGACGCAGCAGGCGGTGCAGCGCCTGCCGCGCGTGTTGTTGCTGATGTTCTGCGCCGCGTACGTGCTGCCCGGGCTGTTCGGGCGCGACCCATGGCGCGGCGCCG
>JANNJX010000660.1:0-13002 GCA_031396005.1 Burkholderiales bacterium | reverse complement strand
GAAGGCGCCGGTGGCGAAGGCGTTGGCCTGGCCCTCGTAGATCGCCACTTCGGGCATCTGGATGCCGGCCTTGTCGGCAAAGCGCTTCACGGTCGTCACCAGCCACTGGTGCGTGGCGTCCGGCGAATCGTTGATGACCTGAGCGCGCGTGCTCCACTTGGCCATCGGTTTGCTGATCAGCAGCGAGATGATCGCGCCGCCGAAGCCCATGACGGCGGAGAACGCGAGCAGGCTGGGCAGGTTCAGGCCGTTGGCCGTCAGAAAGCGATTCAGGCCGAAGAGGTTCACCACCAGCCCGAGCACGAGCATGACGGCGAGGTTGGTGACGAGGAACAGGGCAATGCGTTTCATGGCGTCGAGGGCGCAGAGCACGAACGGCTCCGGACGGCGAGGATGTTAGGGCCTGAGGTTGGAGTTCAAGGGCGGGCCGGACGAAAGACCTGCGGGTCCGCATAGAAGGCCGGGTCTTCGTTGGCCGGCCACCAGCCGGGGATGCCGAGCACCGGCAGCGGCAGGAAAGGCTTGCTCGCCCACTGCGCGGGCGTCAGCGTGAGTGGATCGGCCAGCAGCACGTGCGCCGTCAGGCCCTTGCGCGGCGCGACGGCGAGCTGTTCGAGCAGCGCGTGGCCGAAGACTTCGAAGCGGTGACGTTGCCACAGTGCGCGCTGCGTGACGAACAGCGCCTGCCAGTCGCGCGCAGCCAGCGCATGCGCCAGCGGTGCGGGCGCATCGGGCCAGAGTGCGCCGTTTTCGTCGAACAGCGTCAGCGCATCGCGCACCGCGCCGCGCGTGGCGCCGATGCCGCGCGCGGCGATCTCTGCCGCCTGCAAGCGGTTCAGGCGTTGCTTGACCACGGGGTGGCGGTGCCAGACGAGGCGGTTGAAGTGGTCGTGCAGGTTGTCGCGCGTCGGCACGCTGCCGGTGCGGGCGATGAAGGCTTCGTAGGCTTCGCCGGCAAGCGGGTCGCCGGCGGCGACGAAGCGCACCGGCGCAGGCTGCGCGGCCGCCTCGCACAGCGGCGCGAACCAAGGCAACGTCCAGTCGATCGACAGGTTCAACGCGGCGCGCGGCGCTGCACGTGATTCGGTTGTTTTTCGGGTCGCAGTTCGAACAACTCGGGAAACTGGCCGAAGAGCTTGGTCGACGAGCCGCTCCTGGACAGCAGCTTGGCGTCGCGCAGGCGCTCGGCGGCGACGCGCAACTCCACAGTCTCGCCGGCGGCCAGTGCGGGCAAGGCATCGAAGATGGCCTGCGCCTTGTCGGGCACCTCGGGTGCGGCAACCTTCTTCGCAGCGGCCTTGCGCGGGGCGGTTTTGCGCGCCGTGGTTTTTGCGGGCGCCTTCGCTGGCGCCGTGCGCGTGCCCTTGCGGTGCGACAGCACTTCGTAGTCGTCATAGACGGAGATGGTCTCATCACCGGTCTTGCCTTCCTGCCCAACGCCGATGACGCGGCAGCCCTTCTCGCGCAGGCGAGACACCAGCGGCGCGAAATCGGAATCCGACGATGCGATCACCACCACCTGCGGACGCTCGTTCGTGGCCAGCTCGATGGCATCGACCGCCAGCGCGATGTCAGTCGAGTTCTTGCCCGCGGCCAGGTTCACCATCGGCCGGATGCCCAGGCGCTTGAACGCGGCCTGATGCTTCACCGCCGATTCGGCCGTGCAGTACGCGCGGCGCACGTGCGGGCCGCCGAAGTGCTGATGCACCCAGGGCACAGCCTGCTCGATGACGTCGAGCGAGACGTTGTCGGCATCGATCAGCAGCATCACGCGGTCAGTCATTGGAGTTTCCAGTTCAAAGTTTCGCCGCCGCGCAGCGGCTTGAGCGTTGCATCGCCGAAAGGCACGCTCTCGGGCAGCGTCCAGGCCTCGCGCTTGAGCGTCACCGTACCGCGGTTGCGCGGCAGGCCGTAGAAGTCCGGGCCGTTGAAGCTCGCAAACGCTTCGAGCTTGTCGAGCGCGCCTGCGGCTTCGAAGGCCTCGGCATACAACTCCATCGCTGCCGGCGCGGTGTAGCAGCCGGCGCCGCAGACCGAGTTCTCCTTCAGCACCGCGGCGTGCGGCGCGCTGTCGGTGCCGAGAAAGAACTTGCTGCTGCCGCTCGTCGCCGCGCCGATCAAAGCCTGGCGGTGCACTTCGCGCTTCAACACCGGCAGGCAGTAGAAGTGCGGGCGCAGGCCGCCTTTGAAGATCGCGTTGCGGTTGTAGAGCAGGTGGTGTGCGGTGATCGTGGCCGCGGTGAAACGGTCGCTCGCCGTCACGTACAACGCGGCTTGCTGCGTCGTGATGTGCTCGAAGACCACCTTCAGCTCCGGAAAGTCGCGCCGCAGCGGCTGCATCACGCGCTCGATGAACACCGCCTCGCGGTCGAAGATGTCGATCTCGTTGTCGGTGACCTCGCCGTGCACGAGCAGCAACAGGTTCTCGCGCTGCATCGCCTCGAGCGTGGCGTAAGTCTTGCGGATGCTGGTCACGCCGGCGTCGCTGTTGGTCGTGGCGCCGGCGGGGTAGAGCTTGACGGCGACCACGCCGGCGTCCTTGGCACGGCGGATCTCGTCTGGCGCCAGCGCGTCGGTGAGGTAGAGCGTCATCAGCGGCGTGAAGGCCGCACCTTCGGGCAGCGCAGCCTCGATGCGCCCGCGGTACGCCGCTGCGGCGGCCGCCGTCGTCACGGGGGGTCTCAAGTTGGGCATCACGATGGCCCGCGCGAACTGCGCCGCCGTCGCCGGCAACACCGCCGCCATCGCCGCGCCGTCGCGCAGGTGCAGGTGCCAGTCGTCTGGGCGGGTGATCGTCAGCGTGTCGGCCATGCGGGCATTCTCACCCGGGGTTTGCGCGGCTTCAATGCTTCGACTATTCTGGAAATATGGAAGAACAAGAGATCGTCGCGTCGCTGGCCGCACTGGCCCAGCCACTGCGGCTGAAGGTCTTCCGCGCCCTCGTCGTCGCCGGCCCGCGCGGCCTGACGCCCGGCGCGATGAGCGAGGGCGCCGGCGTGCCGACGGCCACGCTGTCCTTTCACCTGAAGGAGTTGATGGCCAGCGGCCTGGTGACGCAACAGCGCGACGGCCGCTTCCTGATCTACCGCGCCGACTTCGAGCGCATGAACGGCCTCTTGGCCTACCTCACCGAGAACTGCTGCGAGGGCGCCGCCTGCTGGCCACCCACCAAGAGGAGCCCACGATGAGTCATCGTTTCCATGTTCACCTGCCTGTCGCCGATCTCGAGCAGAGCATCGGTTCTTACGCCAGGCTCTTCGCCGCCGAGCCGGCGCGCCGCGAGAGCGACTACGCGAAGTGGATGCTCGACGACCCGCCGATCAACTTCGCGATTTCGACGCGCGGGGAAGCCGGGCGAATCGACCACCTCGGCATCCAGACCGACAACGCCGAAGACTGGGTGGCGTTGCAAGCGCGCGCGCGCAGCGCCGATCTGGCGCGCGAGCCCGAGGGCGAAACCAACTGCTGCTACGCGCGCAGCGAGAAGCATTGGGTGACCGACCCGCAGGGTGTTGTCAAGGGCGCAACGTCCTGCTGCTGATGACGGCTCACATCCTGATCCTGTGCACGCACAACTCGGCGCGCAGCGTGCTCGCCGAGGGCATGCTGAACCACTGGGCCAGAAAGCTCGGTCGCGCTGTCGTCGCGCACAGCGCAGGCAGCTCACCGAGCGGGCGGATCAATCCGTTCGCCCTCGAAGCCCTCGCCGCGGCGGGCATCGAGTTGCAGACGCCGCGCAGCAAGAGCTGGGACGAGTTCGCCGCGCCCGGCGCACCAAAGCTCGCGGCCGTGATCACCGTCTGCGACAGCGCGGCCAAGGAGACCTGCCCCTACTTCGCCGGCGCGCCGGTGCCGGTGCATTGGGGCTATCCGGACCCGAGCAATGCCGAGGGCGGCGACGAGGGCCAGCGGCGCGCGTTCGAGTTGACGCGGCAAGCGCTCGGCTACCGCATGCTGCAACTCCTGGCGTTGCCGATCGAGCGCATGGACGCGGCCGCGCTGCGCGATGCGTTGCGCGCCATCGCCTGCACATGACGGCGCCGTTGCCGCGCCGGCTGCTGGCCGAAGGTCTGGGCACGCTGCTCTTGTTGGCCATCGTCATCGGCTCCGGCGTCATGGCCGAACGCCTGGCCGGCGGCAACGTGGCCGTCGCGTTGTTGGCCAACACAGCCGCCACCGTGGCCGGCCTGTGGGTGCTGATCGAGCTGTTCGGCCCGGTCTCGGGCAGCCACTTCAACCCGGCCGTGTCGGCGGTGATGGCCTGGCGCGGCGAGCTCGCCCGGCGCGAGCTCGCCCCTTACGTTGCGGTGCAACTGATCGGCGCGATGCTCGGTGCGTGGCTCGCGCATGCAATGTTCGACATGACGATCGTTCAGTGGTCGACCAAGCTGCGCACGGGCATGGGCCAATGGCTCGCCGAAGCGGTGGCCACCGCCGGATTGCTGCTGACGATCCTGCGCGCCCCGACCGCGCGCGTGGCGCCGCTGGTGGCGGCGTGGATCGGCGCCGCCTACTGGTTCACCGCGAGCACGTCGTTTGCCAATCCGGCGGCGGCGTTCGGCCGCCTGTGGAGCGATTCGTTTGCGGGCATCTCACCGGGCAGCGTGCCGGCCTTCGTGGCGGCGCAGTTCATCGGCGCGGCGGCAGGCGCCGCGATGCATCAGGCCTTGGGCGCGTCTAAGCGCGAAGCATCGCGCTGAACGTCGCGCAGGCAGGTCACGCACAGGCAGCCGGCGTAGCGCTGGCGCAGCGCCGCCAGTGCGCTGGCTTCGAGCGTCACCGCCTTGCAGGCGCAGGGCGTCGAGAGGTCGGTGACGCCGCAGTCGAAGCTGCCGCCGCAGCGCGGGCAACGCACCGTGTTCTCGTTCACTTGCGACGGCCCTTGGCGAGCGGTGCGGACCGTTTACGGGCCGCATACGCTGGCCGCGCTTCGTGCGCTGCATCGGCAAACGGGTTGACGATTTCGAGATCGCCGAAGCGCATGCCGGCTTGCATGTCTTCGCTGAACAGCGCATCGCAACCGGCGTCGAGCGCGGCTTGCACGACGAGGCCGTCCCAATGCGAAAGCTGGTGGCGATGCGACAAGCGGATGGCACGCAGCACCAGGTCGGCATCAGCGGTGACGACCTGCTCCTCGGCCAGCGCTTCGACAACGACCAGTGCCGCTTCGCGTTTGAGCAGCGCGGCCTTCTGCAAGGCGGTGTAGCTCTCGATCAGCACCTGTGTGCTGAGCACGAAATTGCCGGAGCGCACGTGCGCCTCGATCAGCGCTCTTGCGCGGTCGCGCTTGACGCCGGCGTTGCGGTCGTGCGCGTACACGATGACATTGGTGTCGAAGAAGCCCCTCACTTGCGGCGGCGCCGCTCGAGCTCTTGCATCCGCTCCTCGTAGAGCGCTTCGCGGCCCTGCCAGGCGGGCGGAGCATCAGCCGCTCTGGGCAGTGCACGCGCGAAACTCGCGCGCAAGCGCGCCACGCGTCGCTCGGCGTCGGCTTCGCTGCGCCCGACGTACTGCTCGATCGCGCGACGGCAGATTTCATTGACGCTGGTGCCGTCCTTCAGCGCCTTGATGCGGGCTTCTTTCAGCAGCGCATCGTCGATGGCCAGGGTGACGTTGGACATGGCTTTGCTCCGTGGAACACGGGACCAGTGTAGCACGGGTTATGTGCTACACGGGCCCTACGAAGCGCCCTGCACGTTGACGTACAGGGCGTAGAGCGAATGGCTCGCCGCCATGAACAGCCGGTTGCGCTTGGCGCCGCCGAAGCACAGGTTGGCGCAGCGCTCGGGCAGGTGGATGTGGCCGAGCGCCTTGCCCGCGGCATCGAACACGCGCACGCCGTCGAGCGGCTCGGAGGGCAGGCGGCCGTTGCCGCCCCAGCCGCACCAGATGTGGCCCTCGGCATCGATGGCGATGCCGTCGAGCGCACCGCCGTCTGCCGCGTCGATGACCAGCCGCTTGTTGGTGAGCTCACCGTGGGCGCCGACGCGGTACGCCCACAGCCGCCGGTGCGGCTCGGCGCGGCTCTCGACGACGTACAGCTCGGACTCGTCGGGCGAGAAGGCCAGGCCGTTGGGGCCGTTCAGATCGGCCAGCACCTGCCGCAACTCACCGGCCGGCGACAGGCGATAGACCGCGTGCGGCAGCTCCTGCGCGGCAGGATCGCCCTCCCAGTGACCGCTGATGCCGAAGCTCGGGTCGGTGAACCAGATGCTGCCGTCCTGCGCGCAGACGATGTCGTTGGGCGAGTTCAATCGCTTGCCGCCGAAGCGGTCGGCGAGGACGCTGATGCGGCCGTCGTACTCGGTGCGCGTGATGCGCCGCGTCAGGTGCTCGCACGAGACGAGCCGGCCGTCGCGGTCGCGCGTGTGGCCGTTGGCGTTGTTGCTCGGTTCGCGGAAGGCGCTGATCGCGCCGGAGCAGTCGTCCCAGCGCAGGATGCGGTTGTTGGGGATGTCGCTGAACAACAGATACCGGCCATCGCCGAACCAGACCGGCCCTTCGGCCCAACGAAAACCGGTGGCCAGCCGTTCGACGCCAGCGCTGTAAAGGCGCAGTGCGAAGAAGGCGTCGTCGAGGACTTCGACCGACGGGTCGGGGTAGCGGTTCGAAGGTTGGAAGGACACGCGGACTCCGTCGTTCATCTCAGTAGCGTACCGGCATGAAGGCCCAGTCGGGTTGCTTATTGCGCATCTCGATCGCGTCGTCGCGATCGGTGAGACCACAGTCGAGGTACTGCTGGTGCAGGCGCGCGAGGGCGACAGGGCAACAACGACGGGTCGCCGACGGCGATCGGTGTGACGCGCATGTCGACGATCCTCATGCGCGCTTCATTGCTTGAACAGGCCGGGCAGCCAGAGCGAGAAAGCCGGCACGTACGTCACCAGCATCAGGCACAGGCCAAGCGCGCCGTAGAACGGCCAGATGCTCTTCATCACCTCGCCCACCGAGACGCCGCCGATCGCGCAGCCGACGAACTGCACCGTGCCCACCGGCGGCGTGTTCAGGCCGAGCGCGCAGTTGATCAGCATGACGATGCCGAACTGCAGCGGGTCCATGCCGAACTGTTGCGCGATCGGCATTAAGATCGGCGTGCAGATCAGGATCGTCGGCGCCATGTCGAGGAAGGTGCCGAGCACGAACAGCAGGATGTTGATCATCAGGAAGATGACCCATGGCTCGGTCGAGAACGCCTTCATCAGCTCGCCGGTCTTCTGCGGCACCTCGTACAGCGCGAGGAAATAGCCGAACGCCGCCGAGATGCCGATCAGCAGCAGCACCACGCCGGTGGTCTTGCAGGCCTTGGCGCAGGCCGTGATGAAGTTGTGCCACGACAGCGAGCGATAGACGAAGACCGTGATCAGCAGCGCCCACGCCACCGCGATCGCTGCCGATTCGGTGGCAGTGAACGCCCCCGACAGGATGCCCACGAGGATGATGACCACCACCAGCAGGCCCGGCAGCGAGGCTGCGAACGCGGCCAACACCGCGCCCCAGCCGGGGAAGGCGCCGCGCGTCGGGTAGCCGCGCTTGCGGGCCACGTAGTACGCGGCGCTGAGGTTGCACAGCGTCAGCAGCAGGGCCGGCACGATGCCCGCGAGGATCAGCCCGAGCACGCTCACCGAAGCCAGACCCGAGGTGGCGAGCGTGAACAGGATCAGGTTGTGCGAGGTCGGCATCAGCGCACCGACCAGCGCGGCGTGCGTCGTGACGTTGACTGCGTAGTCGGCGTCGTAGCCTTCCTTCTTCATCAGCGGAATCATCACGCTGCCCATCGCACTCACATCCGCCACCGGCGAGCCGACGATGCCGCCGAACAGCGTGCAGCCGAGCACGTTGCTCATGCCCAGCCCTCCGCGCACATGGCCGACCAGCGAATTGGCGAAGCGCACGATGCGCTCGGCAATGCCGCCGTAGAGCATCAGCTCGCCGGCGAAGACGAAGAACGGGATCGCCAGGAACGAGAACCCCTGCATGCCGCCGACCATCTTCTGGAAGACGACGGCCATCGGCAACCCGGCGGCGAAAATGGTGGCGATCGACGACAACCCGATCGCGAACGCGACCGGCACGCCGATCAAGAGAAGGACCGTGAAGCTCACGGCAAGAACGGTCAGTTCCATGCCGGCTCCACTTCTTTGCCCTGCAGGTTCGCGATGATGTGTTCGATCGAGAACATCACGATCAGCACGCCGGCGATCATCAGCGGCACGTAGTCGATGCCGTCGGGCACCGGCAGCATCGGCTTCTTCTCGGTCCACTTGGCGCTGGCCCAGATCCAGCCGCCGTAGACCATGAAGCCGCCGAAGAGGCCGACCAGGCCATGGATCAGGATCTCGATGCGGTGCCGCCACACCTCGGGCAGCAGTGCGACCATCGATTCCAGACCGATGTGCCCCGCGTCACGCACGCCCACCGCCAGGCCGAACGCGGTGACGAACAGCACCAGCAGCAATGCCAGCGCCTCGGCCCACGTCGGCGTGTCGTTCATCACGTAGCGGCCGAAGACCTGCCACTGCACGCTGAGGACGATCGCGATCAGGCCGACCACGGCGAGCATCAGGCAGAGTTTGGACAGCCGTGCACAAATTTTCGTGTACATGCGCGCCTTGCCGAGCGACCGCCGGGATCCGGCTTTGCCGGTCCCCTGGCGGCGCCCCCTTGAGGAGGAGCGCGAGAGCACTCCGGGGGTGGTCCGCTATTTGCTGTCTTGCGCGGCCTTGACCAGCCGCTTCATCTCCGGCGTCGTCATGAACTTCTCGTACACCGGCCCCATCGCCGCCTGGAACGACTTCTTGTCAACGTCCACGATCTCGGCGCCTTGCGCCTTGACGTTGGTCAGCGACTTGGCTTCCTGCTCGTCCCATTTCTGGCGCTGGAACGCCACACTCTCCTTGGCCGCTGCGCGGACCATCGCCTGCTCGGCGGCCGGCAGCTTGTCCCAGACGATCTTGCTCATGACCAGGATCTCGGGCGCCATCGAGTGCTCAGTCTTCGAATAGATCTTCACCGCCTCCACATGCTTGGCGGTGTCGAACGACGGAATGTTGTTCTCGGCGGCGTCGATCAGGCCGGTCTTCAAGCCGGTGTAGACCTCGCCATAGGGCATCGGCGTGGCGTTGGCGCCCATGGCGGACACCAGCGCCACCCACAGGTCGCTCTGTTGCACGCGGATCTTCAGGCCCTTGGCATCGGCCACCGTCTTGATCGGTTTCTTGGCGTAGATCGAACGCGCGCCGCTGTCGTAGAAAGCCAGGCCGATGAAGCCGGCCGACTCGCAGCTTTTCAGAATCTCTTCGCCGACCGGGCCGTCGAGCACCTTGCGCATGTGCGCGATGCTGTCGAACAGGAACGGCATCGTGGGAACTTGCGTCAGCGGGCAGATGGCGTTCATCGGGCCGACGTTGACGCGTGTGAAGTCGAGCGCGCCGATCTTCACCTGGTCGATCGTCTCCTTCTCCGAGCCGAGCGCCTGCTTGTTGAAGACCTTGATCTTGTGCTTGCCGCCGCTCTTCTGTTCGAGCAACTCGCTCATCTTCTTCACCGCCACCACCGTCGGGTAGTCGTCGGCGTTGTGCGTGTCGGCCGAGCGGAACTCGGCAGCGTGCGCGCCGAGCGATGCGAACGCGGCGAGCGTCGCGGCGAGCAGGGGTTTCTGGAACGTCATCACTTGGTCTCCTCGAAAAATGGACCTTGGGTTACGAAGGCGCCGCCTTGGAACTGCGCAGCGGGTTGCGTGGCATCGATGGTGGGTTGCTTGGACTCGGCCGCGGCTCGGTATTTCTCCGAACTGTCCTGCGGCCGGTAGCCGATGTGGCGTGCGGACGTGTTGTCCCAGAACAGCGTCGCGTTGTCGCTCATGCCGTAGATGACGCTGTGGCCGACGACGGGGGCCGTCAGCGCGGCCACGACCAGGCGCTCGGTGTCGTCGTAGCTCATCCAGGTGGCGAGCATGCGGCGGTCCTTCGGCTCGGTGAACGACGAGCCGATGCGCAGGCTCACCGTCTCGATGCCGTGTTTGTCCCAGTACAACTGCGCCAGGTTCTCGCCGAAAGCCTTGGACAGGCCGTAGAAGCCGTCGGGGCGCACCGGGTGTTGCGGCGTGATCACTTCATCCTGGCGGTAGAAGCCGGTGACGTGGTTGGAACTTGCAAAGACGATGCGCTTGACCTTGTTGGCGCGCGCCGCTTGGTAAAGGTTGACCATGCCGACGATGTTGCCGGCGAGGATCGGCTCCCAGGCCTGTTCGGTGGAGACACCGCCCATGTGCACCACCGCGTCGACGTCTTTGAGCAGCGCCAGCATCTGCGCCTTGTCTTCGAGCGATGCCAGCACGATCTCCTCGCCGTCGGCGGCAGGGCCGAAATCCTTGCGGTGCGACAGGCGCAGCGTGTCGCAGTAGGCTTTCAGACGCGGGCGCAGTTCCTTGCCGAGATTGCCGGCGGCGCCGGTCAGCAGCAAGCGGCGAAAGCGGATGGCGGAGGCGGGTTTGTCGAGCACGCTGGCCCCGGATGAGCGCAACCCTTGCGGGTTTGCAGCAGTTGTAGGTTGTCGTACAACTGCGATGATTGCGCCAATATTCAGCGCCGTCAAGGCACCAATGCCCGGGGTTTTCACCGACCGATGACCACAAAGCCCGCACGCCCCATCGCCGTGCCGCGGCGCCCGCGCAACCTCGCGCAGGCGCTGGTGGCGTCGCTCGGCGACCGCATCCGCGACGGCCGCCTGGCTCCCGGCGAGAAACTGCCCACCGAAGCCGCCATCATGGCCGAGCAAGGCGTCAGCCGCACCGTCGTGCGCGAAGCGTTGTCCAAGCTGCAGGCCGCCGGCCAGGTGTTGACGCGGCACGGCATCGGCACCTTCGTCGTCGGCCCGGCCGCGTCGGCGCCATTTCGCATCGCGCCTGAGCAGCTGGAGACGCTGCACGAGGTCATCGCCATGCTCGAGCTGCGCATCGGCCTCGAGACCGAGGCCGCGGCGCTGGCCGCCCAGAGGCGCAGCGACGACAACCTGCGCAAGATGCGGCGCGCGCTCGACGACTTCAGCGCCGCGGTTCAGGCCGGCCGCGACGCGGTGGCGGCGGACTTCCGCTTCCACCTCGAGATCGCGCGAGCGACGCAAAACCTGCATTTCGCCGAGCTGATGGCCACGCTCGGCGCCTCGATGATTCCGCGTGCCCGGCTCGACGCGCCGGTGCCGCTGACCGACGAGCGCCGCGACTACCTGCGCCGCGTCAACGCCGAGCACGAGAGCCTGCTCGACGCCATCGCGATGCAGGACGGCGAAGCCGCGCGCGCCGCCATGCGCACCCACCTCGCCAACAGCAAGGCGCGGCGGATGCGGGCCCAGGTTCACGCCGTGGGACGCACCGCTACCGCGCGCGCGCCCGGCTTGACACGGCGCAAGCAGGTTGTACGATGACTCATCACTTGCGGCTTTGCTGAGCTGACTGCCGCACTCGTTTGGTGTCACCTCCGCCATGACTTCGAGCCCGCGCATCACCCACCTGCAAGCCATCCCCGTTGCCGGCCGCGACGGCATGTTGATGAACCTGTCGGGCGCGCACGGCCCGTTCTTCACGCGCAACCTGCTCGTGCTCACCGACAGCGCCGGCCGCACCGGCGTCGGTGAAGTGCCTGGCGGCGAGAAGATTCGCGCCACGCTCGACGACGCGGCGCCGTTGGTCGTCGGCCAGTCGATCGGCAACGTGCAGGCCATGCTGCGCGCGGTGCAGCAGCAGTTCGCCGACCGCGACGCCGGTGGCCGTGGCGCGCAAACCTTCGATTTGCGCACCACGATCCATGCCGTCACCGCGATCGAGTCGGCCCTGCTCGACCTGCTCGGCCAAGAACTCGGCGTGCCGGTGGCGGCGCTGCTCGGCGAAGGCCAGCAGCGCGAGTCGGTCGAGATGCTCGGTTATCTGTTCTACATCGGCGACAGGAAGAAGACACAGCTACCTTACCGCGAGGAGCCCGACGCGGACCACGCCTGGTTGCGCGTCCGCCACGACGAGGCGATGACACCGGCGGCCATCGTGCGCCAGGCCGAAGCCGCGCGCGAACACTACGGCTTCAACGACTTCAAACTGAAGGGCGGTGTGCTGCGCGGCGAAGACGAATGCGAGGCCATCGTCGCCCTGCACGAGCGCTTCCCCGGCGCGCGCATCACGCTCGACCCGAACGGCGGCTGGTGGTTGAAAGACGCGATCCGCCTGATGCGCGACATGCGCGGCGTCGTCGCCTACGCCGAAGACCCGTGCGGCGCCGAGGGCGGCTTCTCCGGCCGCGAGGTCATGGCCGAGTTCCGCCGCGCCACCGGCCTGCCGACGGCGACCAACATGATCGCCACCGACTGGCGGCAGTTGACGCACGCGCTGTCATTGCAGAGCGTGGACATCCCGCTGGCCGACCCGCATTTCTGGACGATGGCCGGCAGCGTGCGCGTGGCGCAGACCTGCCGCGACTGGGGCCTGACCTGGGGCTCGCACTCGAACAACCACTTCGACGTCTCGCTGGCGATGTTCACGCATGTCGGCGCCGCGGCGCCGGGCAAGGTGACGGCCATCGACACACACTGGATCTGGCAGGACGGCCAGCGCCTGACGAAGCAGCCACTGCAGATCAAGGGCGGCCATGTGCAAGTGCCCAAGCATCCGGGCCTCGGCGTCGAGCTCGACATGGTCGAGGTCGAGAAGGCGCATCAGCTCTATTTACAGCACGGCCTCGGCGCGCGCGACGACGCCGCCGCGATGCAGACCCTGATCCCGAACTGGACGTTCGATCCGAAGCGGCCGTGCATGGTCCGCTGAACAACAGACGACAACGAGGAGCCGAACAAGATGCAACGCCGCTCACTGATTGCCGCTGCCGCACTGGCTGGTGCTGGCAGCGTCGCCCGCGCGCAGAGCTTTGCCTTCACGCCGAACCAGCGTTACCCCGACCCGGCAGTGCTGATCCTCGACCCGAGCTTTGCCAAGTACCGCATCTACAGCAGCACCGTCGA
>JANNJX010000643.1:0-5397 GCA_031396005.1 Burkholderiales bacterium | reverse complement strand
GCCGCGGCGCGCTGGACCTGTCCGTTCTGCCCGTTGTTGTGCGATCGCCTGCAGGTGCGCCCCAGTGCGGACGGCAGCAGCCTCGAACTCTCCGGCGGCAACTGCGCTCGCGCCCGTGCCGGCCTGGCGCAGTTCAGCCCTGCGCCCGGTGGCGCGCCATCGCTGGTCGATGGCCGCGCCGCCACGGCGAGCGAAGCGGTGAGCGCCACCGCCGCGTTGTTGAGCATCAGCCGCCAGCCACTGTTTGGCGGACTGGGCACCGACGTCGCCGGCGCCCGTGCGCTGTACCGGCTGGCCTGCGCGAGCGGCGCCATCTGCGACGCCGCCCAGGGCGATGCGCTGATGCAGAGCCTGCGCGCGCTGCAAGACCGTGGTGGGTTCACGACCTCGCTGGCCGAGGTGCGCTCGCGCGCCGACGTCGTTGTCTTCGTCGGTGGCCTCGGCCTCGAGCAGGCGCCGCTGCTGTTCGAGCGCATCGGTCTGTGCGATGACGGCGTGCCGCAGCGGCATGTGGTGGCGCTCGGCGCAACGCCGGCCGAGCAGACGCAGCTTGCCGCGCTCGGCCAACGGCCCGGCGTGCGCGTCGAGTGCCTGCCGCTGCATGGCGATCTGTTCGAGACGGTGTCGCTGCTGTGCGCCGCCGTAGGCGGTCGCGTGGCCGCTGCGCCGCCGCAGCTCACCGCGTTGGCGACGCAACTGAGGGCGGCACGCTCCAGCGTCTTCATCGGTGCGCCGGGCGACTTTCCGGGGCACGGTTCGCTGCTGATAGAAGCCATCCATCGCATCGTCGGCCAGCTCAACAACAGCACACGTGCCGCGGCACTGTGGCTCGGCGGCGGCAATGGCGCCGCTTCGGTGAACCAGGTGTTCACCTGGCTGTCGGGCCTGCCGCTGCGCTCGCGCGCCGGGCCGCGCGGGCTCGAGCACGAGCCGCTGCGCTTCGATGCGGCACGGCTGCTCGAAGACGGCGCGGTCGATGCGCTGCTGTGGGTGTCGTCGTTCGATGCCTCGTCGGCGCCGCCCCCGACAGCGTTGCCGCTGATCGTGCTCGGCCATCCGGCGCTTGCGGCGTCGTGCCAGCGCGCGGGCTCGGTGTTCATTCCAGTATCGACGCCGGGCATCGGTTCGGCCGGCCACCTGTTCCGCACCGATGGCGTGGTGCTGCTGCCGCTGTTCGCGGTGCGTGACGACGGTCTGCCGAGCGTGGCCGACGTGGTCGCGCAGATCAGGTGGGAGATGGCAGCATGACCACCTTGCGCATCAAGGGCGGGAGGGTCATCGACCCGACGCAGAGCGAGCCCGACAGCGTGCGCGACCTGTTCATTCGTGACGGCCGCATCGCCGAAGCGGCGCCTGCCGAGCAGGAGATCGACGCGACGGGCTGCGTCGTCATGGCCGGCGGCATCGACATGCACACCCACATCGGCGGCGGCAAGGTCAACCTGGCGCGGCTGCTGATGACCGAGGACCATCGCATCGACGGCAACCCGATCGCGCTGCCGAACAACCCGCTCGAGCTCGCCTCATGCGGCACCTGCACGCCGGGCACGCTGGCCACCGGCTACCGCTATGTCGAGATGGGCTACACGGCGGCCTTCGAGCCGGCGATGGTGGCCAGCAACGCGCGCCACGCGCACATGGAGATGGGCGACACGCCGATCCTCGACCACGGCGCCTACGTCATGCTCGGCAACGACGAGCTGTTCCTGCAGCTGCTGCATGACGGCGGCGCGCAGGGCAGGAACTTCGCGCAGATCCGCGACTACGTCGGCTGGACGATCAACGCCACCAAGGCGATGGGCGTGAAGGTCGTCAACCCGGGCGGCATCTCGGCCTTCAAGTTCAACCAGCGCAAGCTCGACGTCGACGAAAACCATGTGCACTGGCAGGTGACGCCGCGGCGCGTGGTGCACACGCTCGCACGGGCGCTGAAGGAGCTCGGCGTGCCGCACCCGCTGCACATCCACGGCAGCAACCTCGGCGTCGCCGGCAACATCGCCTCGACGCTGGAGACCATCGCCGCACTCGAGGGCCTGCCGGCGCACCTGACGCATGTGCAGTTCCACGCCTACGGCACCGAGGGGCCGAAGAAGTTTTCCTCTGCGGCGTTGCAGCTCGCCGAAGCGGTCAACGCAAACCCGCAGATCAGCATCGACATCGGCCAGGTGATCTTCGGCCAGACCGTCACCGCCTCCGGCGACACGATGCGCCAGCATGCCAACGCGGCGCTCGCCAACCCGCGTAAATGGATCGGCGCCGACATCGAGCTCGACGCCGGCTGCGGCGTCGTGCCGTTCCGCTACCGCGAGCAGAGCTATGTGAATGCGCTGCAGTGGGCGATCGGGCTCGAGCTGTTTTTGCTCGTCGCCAACCCGTGGCAGGTGGTGCTGACGACCGACCATCCGAACGGCGGGCCGTTCACCAGCTATCCGCATCTGATTCGGCTATTGATGGATCGCGGCTTCCGTGAAGAGCAGATCGCGAAACTGCATCCCGAGGTGGCGGCGAACTGCGCGCTGCGCTCGATCACGCGCGAGCTGACGCTGCAGGAGATTGCCGTCATGACGCGTGCGGCGCCGGCCCGTTTGCTCGGCTTGAAGGACCGCGGCCAGCTCGGCGTCGGCGCGGCGGCCGACATCGCGGTCTATCGCGAAGACGCGAACCGCGAGGCGATGTTCAGCACGCCAGAGTGGGTGTGGAAGGACGGAGCGCAGGTGGCGCGCGCCGGCCGCATCACCGCGTTGCCCGTCGGCGGCACGCACTTCGCTCTGCCGGGCTACGACACGTCGATCGAGAAGTGGTTGCGCCAGCAGATCGATGCGCGCGGCTCGCTGAACTTCGATCACATCGCGATTGGCCACGACGAACTGTGCCGCTGCGGCAACGGTGGGCGGCTGCTGCCGCTGGCCTGCTTCGAGGGGGGCACTGCGTGATTCGCAACGGCGTCACGGTGGACGACACCTTCGCCGAAGCCTTCCCGATGAAGGCCACGCGCATCGTCGTCACCGCACACGCTATCGAATGGGCGCGTCAGGCCGCGCTGTCGGCGACCGGGTTTGCCACGTCGGTCATCGGCTGCGGCTGCGAGGCCGGCGTCGAGCGCGAGATCGATGCCAGCGAAACGCCCGACGGCCGGCCCGGCATCAGCCTGTTGCTGTTTGCAATGTCGGACAAGGAGTTGGCCAAGCAGATCGAGCGTCGTGTCGGGCAATGCGTGTTGACCTGTCCGACGACGGCAGTCTTCGCTGGTATCGCAGAAGGCGAAGCGGTGGCGCTCGGCAAGAACCTGCGCTTCTTCGGCGACGGCTGGCAGATCAGCAAGGTCATCGGCGGCGTTCGCTATTGGCGCGTGCCGGTGATGGACGGCGAGTTTGTCGCCCAGGAGACGACGGCGGTGGTCAAGGGCGTCGGCGGCGGCAACCTGCTGCTGCTGGCGCGCGACACCGACAGCGCGCTCGCGGTGGCGGAAGCGGCGGTGGCGGCGATGCGCAAGCTGCGCAACGTCGTCATGCCGTTCCCCGGCGGCGTCGTGCGATCGGGCTCCAAGGTCGGCAGCAAGTACCCGTCGCTGATGGCCTCGACCAACGGTGCTTTCTGCCCGACGCTCTACGGACTCGTGCCGAAAAGCGAGCTCACGCCCGAAACCCGCTGCGTGATGGAGATCGTCATCGACGGCTTGACCGAAGCCGACGTCGCGGCTGCGATGCGCGCCGGACTCGATGCCGGCATCGCCTTCGGCGCCGAGCGCGGGCTGCTGCGCCTCTCGGCCGGCAACTATGGCGGCAAGTTGGGGCCATATCACTTTCACCTGCGCAAGCTGATGGGTGAGAGGGCATGAGCGGCTTCACGCTGCGCTTGAACCAAACACCGGCGCTGCGCATCGACATGCGCGGCGTGGTACCGGCGGCCGACGTGCCGCGCCTGCACGTCGGCCATGGCAACGGGCTCGTGCCGCTGGCCGAGTTGTTCAGCATCACGCCGCGCGACGATGGTCGACTCGTCGTCGAAGGCGACTGCTCGCGCTGCGACCGCATCGGCTGGCAGATGAGCAGCGGCATGCTGATCGTCGGTGGCCCCACTGGTGACTACGTCGGCGGCTGCATGAGCGGCGGCGAGATCACGGTGCGCGGCAACGCGCGCGACCTCGCGGCCTGCGAGATGACAGGCGGCGCGTTGATCATCGAAGGCAACGCCGGAGACTTTGCGGCGAGCACGCTGCCCGGCAGCATGGACGGCATGCGCGGCGGCACGCTGATCGTCAAGGGCAGCGTCGGCGAGCGCTGCGCCGACCGGATGCGCCGCGGCAGCGTCGTCGTCTTCGGCGACGCCGGCGACTTTCTCGGCTCACGGCTGGTCGCCGGCACCATCGCCCTCGGTGGCCGTGCGGGCGCGCATGTGGGCTATGGCATGCGCCGCGGCAGCATCGTCTTTGCCGGCGCGGCGCCGGCAGCGTCGCCGACCTTCGTGCCGGCCATCGCCGACGTGCCGGTGTTCTGGCAACTGCTGGCACGCGACCTTGCGCAGCACGGTGGCGTGTTCGCTGGCTTGCCGCAGCGGCGCCCGGCACGTTGGCTCGGCGACCTCGCGGCCGACGGCCGCGGCGAGTGGCTCGTCGCGCGCTGACAATCTCGTTCCCTGTTCTTTCCCACCCTATCGACACCATGACCAGCGACTACCTTTTCCATGCCGGCGAGGCCACCGTGCTCGCCCGCGACGGCCAGTTCACCGACGCCATGCCCGAGATCCTGATCGGCCGCACCAGCGGCCCGGTCGGTCAGGCCTTTGCCAACCTGATGGCGCAGAGCAAGGGCCACACGGCGATGTTCGCCATCCGCGCCTGCAACCAGCTCGTGCGCCCGGCGACGATGCTGGTGCCCAAAGTCACGCTCAAGGACAGCGCCAACATCGAGCTCTTCGGCGGCGTCGTGCAAAGCGCGACCGCCGACGCCGTGGTCGACTGCCTGATCGACGGCACGATCCCGAAAGCGCTGGCCAACGAGTTGTGCATCATCAGCCTGGTCTGGATCGACCCGCGCTGCGCCGAGGATGCGAACCTCGACAAGAAGGACATGTACCGCACGAATTACGAGGCCACCAAGCTGGCGCTCGAGCGTGCGCTGAACAACGAGCCGTCGGTCGAGGAGCTGATCGCCAACCGGCACAAGATCAGGCACGACATGGACGATTGGAGTTGATGCCGCGGCGGCTGGCGCTGTTCGATCTGGATCACACGCTGATCCCGTTCGACAGCGGCATGTCGTGGACGCGCTTCCTCGTCCGCGAAGGGGCGTTGAGTGGCGAGGCCGAAGCGCGCTACCTCGGCTTCTGCCAGCAGTACGTTGCCGGCACGCTGGACATTCACGCGATGGTGCGTGCGAACCTGTTGCCGTTGGCGGC
>JANNJX010000637.1:0-3007 GCA_031396005.1 Burkholderiales bacterium | reverse complement strand
GCGGGTTGGGGGGGGGCGCCCCGCGCGCGGCCAGGGCGCGCAGCGGCGGCGGCAGAACGGCGTTAATGTCGAGGGGGTCTGTCTTTTTCAGCGGCGGCATCGTGCGCGCGCCGGGCGGTAACGAGCCCGGCGCGCGGCGCGATCGTAGCGAATCGCCGTGGTGTCAGTGCAGCGCTCCGCCGCGCAGCGCGCCCACCAGCGGTGGCAGCACTGCGATCTGGCGCACCAGCGCGCGGATGCTGGGCGCGCCGGTTTTGGCGCGGATGGCGCCGATCTGCGAACGCACGGTGGAGATGGCCACCCCTTGCGCGGCGGCGATCTTCAGCGGCGGCTCGCCGTCGCACAGTGCCGCCAACACACGCGATTCGGCGGACGTGAGGCTGTGTTCGCGCGCGAACCAGTGCGCCGACAGGGCCTCACACATGCGGCGCTTGCCGAAGACGAGCAGTGTCAACGCCTCGTCGCCGGCCACTGCGGGCAACGGCACCACCGCCACCGAGATGCGCCGTGCGCCCTGGCCCAGGCTCAACAGCCGGCGCAGGCGGCGCTCGCGGGCGGCCACCAGCGCTTCGCGCAGCGGCGCCAAGTCCTGCGGGCGGCGCACGCGCAACTCGGCGCCCAGCAGTTGCAGCGGATGCTCGGCATCCAACTCGGCGCGGGCGACGTGGTTGGCGTGCAGGACGACGCTGTCATCGGCCAGCAGCAACATGCCGTAGTCGATTTCGTCGAGCATGAGTGCAAACCAGTGCGGCGCGGCAGCGGGTGCTTTTCCCACCGGCGCAGCGAAGCTGTGGGTGTTGTGGATGTCGGCAATCGAATCGAACATGACACTTCCTACTCGACTCGCGCTGAAACGCTCAGCGCATGGGGAGAAAGGTAGGCGTCAGCGCGCTTGGCAGGCGGTGAATCTGAGCATCGCCTTTTGTGACTTATTCACATCGGCCTACAGCGCGAAGTCGTAATCCATCACCACCGGCGCATGGTCAGAGAACCGCTGTGCGAGGTAAATCTCCTCGCGCTTGCCAGTGGCCGCGATTGCCGGCGTGGCGATGTGATAGTCCAGCCGCCAGCCGACGTTGTTCTCGCGCGCGCCCGGGCTGCGTTGGCTCCACCACGTGTACTGCTCGGGCTTGTTGTTGAGCGTGCGGAATACGTCCACCAGCCCGGCCTTGTCGAACAGCTTGGTCAGCCATGCCCGCTCTTCGGGCAGGAAGCCGCTGTTCTTCTGGTTGCCCTTCCAGTTCTTCAGGTCGATCTCGTGGTGGGCGATGTTGACGTCGCCCAGCAAGACGAACTCGCGCTCGGTTTTCAACTTGACGAGGTGCGGGTACATGCGGGTGAGGAAGCGGTACTTGGCCGCCTGACGTTCCTCGCCGGTGGTGCCGCTGGGAAAGTAGCAGCTGATGACGCTGAACTTCTTCTTCGCCGTGTCGAAGCGCGTCTCGATCCAACGGCCTTCGCCGTCGAACTCTTTCGAACCGAAACCGATCTTGACGTCACTCGGCGCCTTCCTGGCGTACAGGCCGACGCCCGAGTAGCCCTTCTTCTGCGCGTAGTGAAAGTGCCCGTGCAGATCGCCGAGCGTGTCGAAGCGGCCTTGCACGGTGTCGGGCTGGGCCTTGACCTCCTGCACGCCAATACAATCAGCGCCCGTTTGCTCGGCCCAGGGCACGAAGCCTTTGTCTGCCGCGGAGCGGATGCCGTTCAGGTTGAGCGTGACGAGACGAAACATGCATTCCGCTTTCGAGTCGAAGGGGTGGTGATGGCCCAGACGCAGGCCGACGCGCTGGCGCAGGAGTTCGTGCAGTTCGCCGTCGGCGCAGGCGTGCTGCGTTTCGGCGAGTTCAAGACCAAGGCGGGGCGATTGTCGCCCTACTTTTTCAACGCCGGGGGCTTCGACGATGGCGCCAAGCTCGGCCGCGTTGCCGCTTTCTACGCGCGGCGCCTGCTCGCCTCGGGTCTCGAGTTCGACATGCTGTTCGGCCCGGCCTACAAGGGCATCACGTTGGCCGCGGCGGTCGCCATTGAGCTGGCGCGGCTGGGCCGCAACGTGCCGTTCGCCTACAACCGCAAGGAAGCCAAGGACCATGGCGAGGGCGGCACGCTGGTCGGCGCACCGCTGGCCGGACGGGTCGTGATCGTCGACGACGTGGTCTCGGCTGGGACTTCGGTGCGCGAGTCGGTCGCGATCATCGGCGCCGCCAAAGCCACCGCTGTCGGCGTGGCGATTGCGCTGGACCGGCAGGAGAAGAGCACCGAAAACGGTGCTGATTTGCCGTTTTCGGCAGTGCAGTACATCACGACGCAACAGGGGCTGAAAGTCTGTGCCGTTGCGACGCTGGCCGACCTGTTGCACTATCTGAGCGTTACATCCGACGCCACGCTGGCCCCGTATCGACAGTCCGTGTCAGCCTACCGGGCCCGTTACGGCGTTTAACCCCTTGCCGAGCCGTCATCGGTTTCAATCCGCCTGAGTGCTCAACGCCATGACTGATCACCGCCGCTTCCCCCAACGCCTGCTCGGATGCGCCCTGCTGGCCGCGAGCGGCCTGAGCTGCGCACAAGCCGCCACGCCGCGGTCCAACGACCTGGTGTTCACCTGCGTCAACGCGGCCGGCCGCTCGCTGACATCGGACCGCCTGATCGGCGAGTGCATGGACCGCGAGCAACGCATGCTGTCGCGCGACGGCACCTTGCTGCGCATCGTGCCGCCCACACTCACCGCCGACGAGCGTGCCGAGAAAGAAGCGCGCGAGCGCAAGTTGGCGGCCGAGCGCGAGGCCCGGATGGAAGCCGTGCGCCGCGACCGCAACCTGATGCAGCGTTTCCCCAACGTGGCCGCGCACCAGAAGGCGCGCGAGCAGGCGCTGGAGGTGACGCAGTACGCGATCACGCAGTCGGAAGCTCGTCTGGCGGACCTGGAGCGCGAGCGCAAGCCGCTCGCGGAAGAGACCGAGTTTTACAAAGGCAAGTCGCTGCCGGGCAAGCTGAAGGGCCAGCTCGATGC
>JANNJX010000620.1:0-5099 GCA_031396005.1 Burkholderiales bacterium | reverse complement strand
GAAGGCGCGCGCGCCCTGGCCATGTTCGTCGGCGGCGCACTGGTGGCGCTGCTGCTGGCGCTGGCCCTGCACGGCCGCGGCGTCGTGCCCGGCCTGCCGCCGCTGTCCTGGGGCTGGATCGCCGGTGCGGTGGCGCTGGGCGCGTTTTTCCTGGCCAGCAACCTCGCGCTGCAGTACGGCGCGGCGCGGCTGCCGGCCAACGCCACCGCGGTGATCATGCTCGTCGAGGTGCTGTTCGCCAGTGTCTCGGCGGTGCTGCTCGGCGCGGGCAGCGTCGATGGGCGTGTGCTGGCGGGCGGGGCGGCGATTGTTGCCGCGGCGGTGTCGGCAGCACGCAAGCCCAGCGCTGCCTGACCGCCCGGCCTTCTCTCAGTGCGGCTCGACCGGCGCCGAGGTGACCGCCGGCGCGCTGCTGTCCTCGTGCGCTTGCGCCACCGGGGCGCTCGTGTCGTCGAACTCCGGGCCCGTGGGCGCGGCCGTCGGCTTGCTGCGTTTGCGCCGCGGCCGATCGGCATCGGCCGGCGCCACCAGCCCGAGCGTGCGCAACTGGCCGAGCATCGTCTCTTCCTTGATCGGTTTGGTCAGGTAGGCGTCGCAGCCGGCAAAGGTGCCGCGCACGCGGTCGGTCGCGCTGCCATGGGCGCTGACGATCACCACCCGTGGCGGCAAGCCGGTGCCGTGCGGGCGCTGCTGGCGCTTCAGGTGCTGGCACAGCGCAAAGCCGTCCATTGCGCTGTCCGGCCCCAAATCGACATCGACGAAGACGGCGTCGAAGCGCTGCTGCGCCATTTGCGCCAGCGCGGCCTGGCTGTTGCCGGCGACTTCGGTGCGCAGACCGAGCGCGGCCAATTGGCGTTGCAGGAAGCGCAGCGCAATCTCGCTGTCGTCGATCAACAGGGCGAGCGGGCCGGTGGCGACGTCGCTGGCGCGGCGCTGCGGCTGCTCGTCGGTGGCCGGCGGTGTCAGTGGCGACAAAGGCAAGGGCCCGCTGTTGACGTGCAGCGGCGGCGGGGCGCTCTTGAAGAAGCGCAGCGCGACGGCAGCGTCGAGTTCACGGAAGACCTGCAGCGGATCGATCGGTCGCATCGTCCAGGCCAGCGCACCCTCCGGGGCCAGCGAGCCGATGTAGACCGTGTCTGCGCCGCGGTCGGCCGCCATGACCTGGTCGATGGCGCCCGGGTGGTCGGCGTCGGCGATGACGAAGTCGGCCGAGGCGATGTCATCGACCTGTGCGTAGGCCGGCACGCGCGTGCCGGAAAAGCGCAGGTACGAGGTCAGCGCCTGGCGCTCGAAATCGCCGAAGCCGATGAGCAGCACGCGCTGCACCGGCATCGGCATGGATGGGGGGGCGGAAGGATGCAAGGCGCTCACAGCGCCGATGTTCCCGGCGTGGTGCGGCGCTGTCAACGCGGGCGGACCCCCTAGAGCCCGTCCGATGCCGCGCAAGGCTAGGATATGTGATCTAGTGCTCAACGAACTTTTGCCCAGCCACCGATCGAGAAAGCCAGCCCATGACCGCGTCCAGCTTGTTCGAGTTTTCGTCGAAGTCCATCACCGGCAAGCGGGCCGACTTTGCGGCGCGCCGCGGGCATGTCTTCCTGATCGTCAACACCGCCAGCGCGTGCGGCTTCACGCCGCAATTCAAGGGCCTCGAAGCGCTGTGGCAGGACTTGCGCGAGCGCGGCCTGGTTGTCGTCGGCTACCCATGCAATCAGTTCGGCGCGCAAGACCCGGGCAGCAACGGCGAGATCGCGTCATTCTGCGAAATGAACTACGGCGTCAGCTTTCCGCTGATGGCCAAGGTCGACGTCAATGGCGCCGGCGCCGACCCACTGTGGAACTGGCTCAAGGCCGAAGCCCCCGGCCTGCTCGGCAGCGAGGCGATCAAGTGGAATTTCACCAAGTTCCTCGTCGGCCGCGACGGCAAGGTCATCAAGCGCTATGCGCCCAACGACGAGCCGGAGAAGTTGCGCGCGGACATCGAGGCGGCGCTGGCGCAATGACTGTGTTCGCGCATCTCGAGCCTTACGCCGGCGACCCGATCCTGAGCCTCAACGAAGCCTTCCAGAAAGACCCGCGGGCGCACAAGATCAACCTGTCGATCGGCATCTACTTCGACGACGACGGCCGCATCCCCGTGCTGGCCAGCGTGCGCGAGGCCGAGGCGCAGATGCTCAGCTCTGGCGGCACCAAGAGCTACCTGCCGATCGAGGGCGACGCGGCGATGCGGCGCGCGGTGCAGGCGCTGTTGTTCGGCGCTGCGCACCCGGCGCTCGCGGCCGGCCGCGTGGCCACGCTGCAAACCGTCGGCTCGAGCGGCGGACTCAAAGTCGGCGCCGACTTCATCAAACGCTGGCTGCCGGCGAGCCAGGTCTGGGTCAGCGACCCGACGTGGGACAACCACCGTGCGATGTTCGAAGGCGCCGGCATCGCCGTTCACACCTACCCGTACTACGACCCCGGGGACCGTGAAGCCGTCCCTCCCAGGCCCGCAGGCGGCCTGCGCTTCGACGCCATGTGCGACGCGTTGCGCAAACTGTCGCCGAAGAGCGTCGTGCTGCTGCACGCCTGCTGCCACAACCCGACCGGCGTCGATCTGACGCGAGCGCAGTGGGACCGGCTCGTACCGCTGCTGGCCGAGCGACAACTGCTGCCTTACCTCGACCTCGCCTACCAGGGCTACGGCGACGGCATCGAAGAAGACGCGTACGCCGTGCGCTTGCTGGCTGATACGGGCCTGACCTTCTTCGTCGCCAACTCGTTTTCGAAAAGCATGAGCGTCTACGGCGAACGCGCCGGCGCGCTCAGCGTCGTCTGCGCCGACGCCGCCGAAGCCGAGCTCGTGCTCGGCCAGTTGAAGGCCACCGTGCGCCGCAACTACTCCAGCCCGCCGATCCACGCCGCCGGCATCGTCGCCCGCGTGCTCGGTGACGCGAAGCTGCGGCCGCAGTGGGAGGGCGAAGTGGCGGCGATGCGCGAGCGCATCTTGGTCATGCGCAAGAGCCTGCATGCGGTGCTGTCTGCGAAGCTGCCGGGCCGCGACTTCGGTTACTTCCTGACGCAGCGCGGCATGTTCAGCTACACGGGCCTAACCGCCGCGCAGGTCGATCGCTTGCGCGACGAGCATGCGGTCTACCTGGTGCGCTCGGGGCGCATGTGCGTCGCGGGGTTGAGCACGAAGAACGTCGAGCGCACGGCGGCTGCGTTTGCCGCGGTGATTTAAGGAGCCCCTGGCTCGCTATGCTCGCGTCCCCCGAGGGGAGCGAGGCCGCTTGGGGCGGCCCGGCGCCGGCCTCAGATGCAGCGCCCGCCATCGACCTCCATGCACACGCCGGTGACCATCGAGGCTTCGTCGCTGCACAAATAACACGCCGCATTGCCGAGGTCTTCGGGCGTCGAGAAGCGGCCGAGCGGAATGGTGGAGAGAAACTTGGCGCGCATCTCCGGCGTGTCTTCGCCCATGAACGTGGCCAACAGCGGCGTCTCGCCGGCCACCGGGTTCAGCGCGTTGACGCGGATGCCCTGCGGTGCCAACTCGACCGCCGCGGCGCGCGTGGCGGTGATCACCCAGCCCTTGCTGGCGTTGTACCAGCACAGGCGCGGGCGCGGACTGACGCCCGCCGTGGAGGCGATGTTGAGCACCACGCCGCGCAGACCGCGTGCATCGGTCGCGCGGGCCTTGAAGCGCGGCACGGCTTCGCACATCGACAGGTAGATCGATTTCATGTTGACCGCGAACAGGCGCTCGAAGTCACGTTCATCGACTCCTTCGAGCGGCTGCGGTTTGTGGCCGATGCCGGCGTTGTTGACGACGATGTCGAGCGGGCCGAAGAAGCGCTCGGCGGCGTCGAACATGTGCTTCGTGTCGCCGGCGCTGGCGACGTCGGCACGCCAAGCGCGAGCAACGTTCTCGCCACCGAGCGCGTCGGCAGCGCGCTCCGCCGCGTCGCCGCGCAGATCGACCAGCAGCACCCTCGCGCCCTCGGCGACGAACTTGCGTGCGATGCCCTGGCCGAAGCCCGAGCCGGCGCCGGTGACGAGGGCCACTTTGTCTTTCAGTCTCATCGTGGAACCTCCAGCAGGTTCTTGAACGGCTTGCGGTGCTTCCAGCGGTAGGCGCCGAACTCGCGCATGTCGGTGGAGAGGATACGGCCATGGCCCAGGTGCTCGGCCAAGAAGACGAGGCTGGCATCGGCCAGGTCCATCGGCAGGCTGGCGTACTTGCGCATCAGCGCGCCGGCGCGCGCCGCGGCATCATCGGGCAGCGACCACACGGCAAGACCACCTCGGGCCACATCGTCGAGCAGGCCGAGCGCGAAGTTCGTTCCCAGACGCGACGACAGAATGTGCGTTGCCTCCGTCAAAACCGGCCACGTCGTGATCCAGCCTTGGTCAGCTGTGGTCGCCAGCGCGTTCGCTCGCGCGTGCCAGCGGTCGCGCGGGTCGAGCAGGGCATACAGATAGCCCGTATCGACGGCGATCACTGTTTGGGCTTTTTGTTCTGGACGGGCGCGCGCGAGAGCGCGTACTTCTCTTCAAGACCCTGGGCGTAAAGCTCCTTGTACTTGGCCGACACGTCGGTGCGGCCATCCTTGCTGCGGCCCTTACCGGCCATCGACAGCAGCGCTGTGGGCAGCGGCCGCGCCTTGCGCATCTGCACGTGATAGACCGCGATGGCTTCGCGCACGACATGGCTGACGCTCTGCCCCGTGGTCAGGATCAGCTCGTCGAGGCGTTGCTGCGTGGCGTCGTCGATGCGGGCATTGACGCGGTTGTCTCGTGGCGGGTTCATGTCATACAGCGTATGACAAACTGTGTCGGCCGTCAACCCGGCGCAGCGGGTCTCACACGAGGTGTGATGGACGATACTGCGCGCCGCTCATGACCTGGTTCCTGCTCAAGCGTTTCGCCAGCTTCGCGGCCACGCTGGCCGTGGCCTCGCTGGTTGTCTTTGCCGTGCTCGAGATCCTGCCCGGCAACCCGGCCGAGGTGATGCTCGGCGACACGGCCACGGCCGAGTCGCTGGCGGCGCTCGAAGCCCGGCTCGGCCTCGACCAGCCGGCGGCCACGCGCTACTTCGCATGGGTCGGCGGCCTGCT
>JANNJX010000617.1:0-4948 GCA_031396005.1 Burkholderiales bacterium | reverse complement strand
AGCGCTCAGCCGCCGCAGCCGCCGAGGGTCACTTTGACTTCCTTGCGCGCGAACAGCACCTTGCCGTCGTTCATCATCGCCACGGCGTAAACGTCGGACGACTGGCCCATCTTCACGCGCGTGGAGATGTTGGCCTCGATGGCATCGGTGACGTCGAACATCGCGGTCAGCATCGACGGGTTCTTTTCTACCAGCAGCAGCAGGCGCTTGACGCCGGGCAGCGTTGTGGCCGCACCCACCGGCACCACGGCGCCGTTCTCGGCGATATCGGGGCCGGTGATGGTCACGTCCTTGCTCTCGGTGGGCGTGCCCGCGCCCAGCGCCTTCATCAACTCGGGCATGGTCTTGGCGGCGAAGGCCGCAGTGTTGTAGCCCGCCGCCTGGGCGTTCGCCAGTTGTGGCATCAGGCCCACGGCGGCGAGCATGGCCGCCACCGTGGCCGAATGTGAAAGCATCTCTCGACGGTTCTGCATATCGATCTCCTTGGTCTGACTATCGTAGTGAACAACTGTCCGGCCCGCGATGCGGATGACTCCGTACCCCGTTGCGGCTGTGGCTACCTGTTGGCGCCGTCGGCCAGCCACTCGGCGATGATCCTGGCATCGACTTCACCGAGCGCCTGCGCCGGCATCGGGATCGATCCCCAGACGCCCGTTCCCCCGGCCTTGATCTTGCCCGCCAGGTAGCCCACGGCGTCGGCGCCGCTGGCGTGCTTCTTGGCGATGTCACGGAAGCTCGGGCCGACGATTCTGCTGTCCATGCCGTGGCACGCCATGCAGGTGTGCTTTTGCGTCAGGGCGATGGCGGCTGCGCCGCCCGCGGCGGCGGCGGGCGCAGCGCCAGCCTGCGCCAGCGTTGCGGCCGCAGCCGGCCTGCGGGTGTCGGCGCCCTTCTGCGCACCGACCGCGCGGTTCTGCTCGGCCAGATTGCCGTGAGCGTCGCGCGCAAAGTCGGGCAGGAACGACGCCAGCTCGACATGCTGCACGCAGTCCTTCATGCACGCCACCGCCCGTACGTCGGGCTTGCGCTGGCCCAGACCCGCGCCGGGCCACAGCGCATGCTCGGTGGTCATGCCATTGCGGTTGGGCAGCAGCTTCTGCACCTCGGCAATGTTCTGGTCCGACAAGGTGAAGCTGTCGGGCAGCACGCCGCCCATGTTGAGGATGTAGGCGGTGACGCCGTACACCTCTTCGGTGGACAGCGACTTGGGCTGCATCCACGGCATGGCGCGGTTGATGTAGTCCCACAGCGTCGACAGCGACGACAGCTTCATCAAGGTGGTGCGGCCGGGGAACGACGCATCGTTCAGGCGCGCGACGCGGCCGGTCTTGATGTCGTCCTTCGTCGTGCCGCCGACGATCGGCGCGAAAAACTGGTTGCTCTCGCCGAAAAACCCGTGGCACGAAGCGCACTTGCCTTCCCAGACCTCCATGCCCTTGGCCACGCTGCCGGCGCCTGTGGGCAGGCCCTTGAAGTCGGGCCGCACGTCGATGTCCCAGGCCGCGATTTCGCTGGCGGTGGCGCCGCGGCCGACACCTGGATAGCGATCCGCTTGGGCCGCGGCGGCGCCGGCAGCGAACGATGCCAACAGCAGCGCCGACTCACGCCAGCTGAACATTCTTCACCTCGCCGCTGTCCTGCACCAGCCAGGTCTGGATCGCGTTGTTGTGATAGATCGAGCGGCTGCCGCGCGCGGCGCGCAGTTGCAGGTAGCTCGGCTGCACGTAGCCGGTGTCGTCCGTCGCACGGCTTTGCACGAGGGCCGGCTTGCCGTCCCACACCCAATCCGAGTTGAAGCGCGTCAGGCACTTCGACATCACCGGCGATTCCAGCCGCGCCGCGCGCCAATTGCGCCCACCATCGACCGAGACATCAACTCGCTTGACCTTGCCGCGGCCCGACCAGGCCAGACCGCTGATGTTGTAGAAGCCCTTGTCGAGCAACACCTGGCCGCCCGAAGGCGTGGTGACGACGCTCTTGCATTCCTGCGTGCTCGTGTACTGGCGGTGCAGCCCACCGGGCATTAGGTCCATGTAATGCAGCGCCTCGTCCTTGGTGCCGTATGGCTTGTCGCCGACCTCGATGCGACGCAGGTACTTGACCCAGCTCACGCCCTGCACGCCCGGCACGACCAAGCGCAGCGGATAGCCCTGCTCGGGACGCAGCATTTCACCGTTCTGGCCGTAGGCGACGAGCACCTCGCCGCTTTCCACCAGTTCCATCGGCACTGTGCGCGTCATCGACGAACCGTCGGCTCCTTCGCCGAGCACGAAGCGCGCGCGCTTGAAGTCCACACCGGCCATGTCGAACAGGGTTTTCAGCGGCACGCCGGTGAACTCGCTGCAACTGATCATGCCGTGGCTGTACTGGCAGGTCGGCACGGCGACGTTGCCCCACTCCATGCCGGTGTTGGCGCCGCACTCGATGAAGTGAAAGCGGCTCACCGGCGGCAGGCGCATCAGCTCGTCCATCGTGAAGATCATCGGCCGGCGCATCAGCGTGTTGTCCGAACCATTGAGCATCAGCCGGTGTTTGGACGGATCGATGTCCCACCAGCCCTGGTGGTGGCGCTCGAAGTGCAAGCCGCTCGGCGTGACGATGCCGAACAGCGATTGCAGCGGCGCGAACGACACCGAGGCCTGCCTCGTCTGCGTCAGCCCTGGGCTGAAGCGGCGCTGCACGTTGGCTTCGTACTTCGATGGCTTGCCGTAGCCGTCGGTGGCCACCGACTGGCCGAGGCCCGTGCTGTGCGCGGGCAGCTCGAGGATGTTGGCGTCGCCGCCAGAGGCCGGCACCGGGTTGCTGGCGGCCAGCACCGCCGGTGCCGCGGCAGCGGCGCCGGCGGCTGCAAAGGCGCTGCGGATGAAATCGCGGCGGTCGTTCTTGGCTTCGGCGAGGACCTGGCTCACGCCCGCCGGTTGCAGGAAGTTCTCCGGGGCCTTCTGCAGTCGACAGAGTGTCGCGACGGTCTCGTTCATCAACCTGTTTATCCGGATATCTGCGTACACGAATATTAAGGTTACCGAAGTTCCCGCCTTACCAGAGAAAACCCGCGTGGTCGACCTCTCCGACCCAAGGCGCCGCTGACACGGGAACATCCCGGGTACCTCACGAGCGACTGCCATCCGAGCGAATGAATGGGGTGGCTGATGGGGCTCGAACCCACGACAACAGGAATCACAATCCTGGACTCTACCAACTGAGCTACAGCCACCGTCGAAGGCCGAAGTATAGCGAGCGCCCAGCGCGCCACACTCAATTGCTTGCGGGGGCGGACGCTGCCGCGGCAACATCGATCTTCGCCTTGAACCGGCGTTCGAGTGCTTTGTAGTAGGCCTGCGACTCGGCGCCAGCCCAGGCTTGCCCGTAGCGCGGCATCAGTTGCGCCACTTCAGGCGCATCGGGCGCGCGGTTCTTCACCGCCGTCAGACGAACCACGGCATAGCCGGCGCTGCCCAGATCCACGCCGAGCCACTGCGGCAGTTTGGCAGCGTCGGCCTTGAGTACCGCATCGACCACCTGGCGCGGCTGCCCGGCCGGTTCCGAGCGCGAAAGCAGCACCGCCGCCGGCAACCCCGCGGCCTGATCGGACGCCTTCAACGCCGCCAGCTTGTCCTCGCCGGCCTTGCGCGCCTTGGCTGCCGCTTGTTGTTGCACGACGCGCTCACGCACCCGCGCCGTGACCTCGGCCAGGGCCTGCACACGCGCGGGGGTGTGGGTGACGATGCGCGCCGAGGCGAGCTGGTTCGGGCCGACCTCGATGGCTTCGGTGTTCTGCTTGCTCTTGATCGAGTCGCTGGTGAAGACGGCATCGAGCAGTTTCGGCGATGCGAGCGCGCCCTTGGCATCGGGCGCCGGATTGCGCAGCACCGTCGCCGTCTGCACCTTCAACTTCAACTCGCCGACCACGCCCTTGAAGTTGTCCGTGTCCTTGTTGACGAGGTTGGTGAAACGCTCGGCATCGGCGGCGAACTCCTTGGCCGCGAGCTGCTTCCTGACCTCGGCCTCGATCTCGGCGCGCGCCGCTTCGAACGGCTTCTTGTCGCCGCCGCGAACCGCGTCCAAGCGGATGATGTGGTAGCCGAAATCGGACTCGACGACGTTGCTGATCTCGCCGGCCTTCATCGCATAGGCCGCGTCTTCGAAGGGCTTGACCATCGCACCGCGGCCGAAGAAGTCGAGATCGCCGCCGCGTTCTGCGGAACCGGTGTCGTCGGAGTTTTTCTTCGCCACGTCGGCAAAGGTGGCGGGCGCCTTGCGCAACTGCAGCAGCAGCGCATCGGCCTTGGCCTTGGCCTTCTGGCGCTCGGCCGCCGGCGCGTCCTTGGCCGCCTTGACCAGGATGTGGCTGGCGCGCCGCTCTTCGGCCACGGTGTAGCGCGCGATGTTCTGCTCGTAGAACTTGCGCAACTCATCCTCGGGTGCGGCCACGCGCGCGCCGATGGCGTCGATGTCGAGCACGACGTACTCGATCTGCGCCTGCTCCGGTGCGCGGAACTCGCTCTCGCTGGCCTTGTGGTACGCGGCCAGTTCGGCGTCGGTCGGCGTGATGCCCGCCGTCTGCTCCTTGCTGTCGAAGCGCAGCACCTGCACTTCACGCTGCTGCAGCAAGGCGTCGAGTGCGGTGCGTGCTGCCGCGCTGGCCGGCGCGGCGCTGCTCTCGACGGCGGTGAGCACCTGCCGCACCGACAGGTCCTGGCGCAGCCCGGCCTCGAACGCCTCGGCGCTGCGGCCCGAAGCCTGCACCATCGCCTTGTAGGCATCGACGTCGAAGCTGCCGTCGGCTCGCTTCAGGGCCGCGAGTTGCGGAATCGACTGGATCTCGCGCATCAGCCGCTCGTTGCTCACCGACAGGTGGCCGCGCGACGAGGCGGCGAACAGCACGCGGTCACGCACCATCTGCTCGAGCGCCTCGCGCTTGACTTCGGGCGAGTCGAAGAACTTGGCG
>JANNJX010000536.1:0-1709 GCA_031396005.1 Burkholderiales bacterium | reverse complement strand
CCGCGGCCTGCGCGAGCGCGCCGAAACGGTCAGCGGCTGGGTCGATCTGTCGAGCGGCACCTCGGGTCCGAAGTCGGGCACGACGATCATCCTGTCGGTGCCGGTGTCGCAGGCGCAGCGCGCGAAGGCAGCCGCCCATTTGAAGACCGGTGGCGACGACGACGACAACCAGCAACACGACCCATCCGCCTGGGGCACCGACCCGTGATCGACGTCATCATCTGCGACGACCACGCGCTGATCCGCCGCGGCATCCGCGACACGCTGACCGATGCGGTGGACATCCGCGTTGTCGGCGAAGCCGGCGACTACGGCGAGCTGCGCGCGCTGATGCGCGCCACGCGCTGCGACGTGCTGGTGCTCGACATCAACATGCCGGGGCGCAGCGGCCTGGACGTGCTGCATGCGTTGAAGGACGAAGGCAGCTCGGTCAAGGCGGTCGTCGTCAGCATGTACCCGGAAGACCAGTACGCGTTGCGTGCGTTGCGCGGCGGCGCCTTCGGCTACGTCAACAAGGCAGGCGACCCGCAGTTGATCGTGCAGGCGGTGCGCACGGTGGCGCAGGGCCGCAAATACGTCACGCCGGACATCGCGCAGATGCTCGTCCAGAGCCTGTCCGCCCCAGCGCCCGAGTTGCCGCACCAGAAACTCAGTGACCGCGAGTTGCAGACGCTGGTCATGATCGCCTCGGGCAAGCGGCTGTCGGACATCGCCACCGAGTTGACGTTGTCGCCGAAGACGGTGTCGGTGTACCGCGCACGCGTGCTCGAAAAGCTCGGCCTGGCCAACAACTCGGAGCTGACGGTCTACGCCATCCGCAACGGATTGGTCGGCGAATAGCGAGAAATCTGACCGCGTGCTGACAGCGCCGTGTCAGCGCGGCGCGCAGGCTTTTACCGATCATTGCAATGCAATGGCCGGTCGTGAGAGCAGCGTTCGATAGCATCGAAAGCTGTTCTCACAAGAAAGAAAACCGCTCTATGAAGCACGTTGTTCTGTCCTGTTCGGCTGCCGCATTGCTCGCAGCCTGTGGTGGTGGAGATCTCGCCAACAGTTCGGAAACCGCCGTCGAGGAGGCGTCTTCCGACAGGGCCCAGGCACTGGCCGTCAGCAGTTGGACAGCCGTCGCCAACGAGTACCAGGCGTTCGATGTCGCGTCGACCAACACCGTGCGCTACGGCTCCGGCAACGCGTGGGTGCAGAAGGCCGTCACTGGGCGAGCGCAGTGCACCAACGAGTTCTTCGGTTCCGACCCGGCCTTCATGGTCTTGAAACGTTGCGAAGTCGTCGCGGGCGGCGCTGCCGCTCCGGCTCCCGCACCTGCGCCCGCACCGGCGCCGGGCGGCTGGTCGTATGTCGCCGCTGAAAACACTTCGTTTGCGGTGGCAGGCACGCGCACCGTGCGCTACGGCGCCGGCAACGCGTGGCTGCAGCGCAGCGTCAGCAGCGGCGGTGCCTGCACCAACGGCTACTTCGGCGCCGATCCGGCGTTGATGCTCGTCAAGCGCTGCGAGGTTTGGAGCGACGCCGCAGCGGCTCCTGCACCGGCGCCGGCACCGGCACCGGCACCAACGCCCGCGCCCGCACCCGCGCCCGCACCCGCGCCCGCTCCGGTCACCAGCCCGGCGTTGGTCGGTCCGCGCGCCAGCGCTGCCATCATGCTCTCGGGCCACAGCCTCACCGCGCACGGCACCTTTGCCAACATGGAA
>JANNJX010000491.1:0-2358 GCA_031396005.1 Burkholderiales bacterium | reverse complement strand
GTGCACGACGATCTCGCCGGTGGTTTCGCCGTTTTGGCCGGGCGCCACTTCTTCGAGCGTGGCCGGGTCGATGAGCCGCGCATCCACATCGAACACCGGGATGCCCAGGCACTGCGCCTTCGGCCGCTGCATCGGGTTGATGTGGGTCGCCGCCATCGTTTCCGACATGCCGTAGCCTTCGACGTAGGGCAGCCCGACCAGTTCCTCCAGCCGCCGCGCCACCGCCTCGGGCATCGCGGCGCCGCCGC
The DNA here is from genome assembly GCA_031396005.1 of Burkholderiales bacterium. Taxonomy (GTDB): domain Bacteria; phylum Pseudomonadota; class Gammaproteobacteria; order Burkholderiales; family Burkholderiaceae_C; genus CADEEN01. The sequence continues at coordinate 2,110 of JANNJX010000491.1, read as the reverse complement.
CGCGGATGACCTGCAGGCTCGACAGGTCGTAGGCCGACAGCTCCGGTTGCGACAGGAAATCGACCAGCATCGCGGTGATCGTCTGCCAGGTGGTGACGCCGTAGCGCTGCATGCACACCGCCGCGGCCTCGCGGTCCCAGCGCGGCATCACGACGATCGTGGCGCCCGCGTACATCGGCCCGTTCATGCTGCCCGACAGCCCCGTCACGTGGAAGAAAGGCAGCGCCGACAGGAACACAGCGTCCTGCGTGCGCGAGAACCAGACCGTGCCGCCGACCAGCGTGCTCATCACGCTGCGGTGGGTGTGCACGCAGCCCTTGGGCGCGCCGGTGGTGCCGGAGGTGTAGGGCATCACGCAGGCATCTTCCGGGCCGGCGGTGAGCGGCCCGGGTTGCAGGCCGCGGGCCAGCGCTTCGCTCCACGGCACGATGCCGGGCAAGGCGGAGACGTCACGCGGCGCGGCGACGAAGTCGGGCACGCGCAGGTCGGTCGGGCGCTTGAGGTAATCGCTGTAGGTGGCCACGACCACGTGCTGCAGGCCCCCGTCCGCCTCTCGCAGCAGCGGCTGCATCTGCGGCAACAGCTCCTGCGCGACGAAGGCGGTGCCGGCCTGGCAGTCGTCGACGTAGTGGCGCAGCTCGTCGGTCAGGTTCATCGGGTTGACCGGCACCACCACCGCGTCGGCGCGCAGGATGGCGTAGAACGCGAGCACCCATTGCGGGCTGTTCTGCATGTAGAGCAGCACGCGGTCACCGGCCTTGACGCCGCACTCGTGCTGCAGATAGCCGGCCAGGCGCTCGGCCTCGTCCAAGAAGCCGGCGAAGCTGATGGCGGTGTCGTAGAAGACGATGAAGGGCTTGTCGGGATAGCGCGCTGCCGACACCTCGGCGTTGTGGAAGACGTTGGTCTGCGGCAGCGTCAGGTGGCGCGGCACGAGTGGCGGCCAGTGCCGGAAGTGCGCTTGGCGGGCGTTCGACATGGTGGGCCTCACGCCGCCTCGGCGTAGCGCGCGAGCTCCACCTTGGCGATGGCGTTGCGGTGCACCTCGTCGGGGCCGTCGGCAAAGCGCAGCGTGCGCGTGCTGGCATAGGCCCGCGCCAGCCCGAAGTCGTCGCTGACCGAGCCGCCGCCGTGCAGCTGCATCGCCCAGTCGATCACCTGGCCGGCCATGCTCGGCGCGGCCACCTTGATCATCGCGATCTCCTGCCGCGCCGCCTTGTTGCCCACCTTGTCCATCTTCCAGGCCGCGTGCAGCACCAGCCAGCGCGCCTGGTCGATCAGGATGCGCGACTGCGCGATGCGCTCGCGCGTCACGCCCTGGTCCGACAGCTTGCGGCCGAAGGCCACGCGCTTCAACGAGCGCCGGCACATCATCTCGAGCGCGCGCTCGGCGCGGCCGATGACGCGCATGCAGTGGTGGATGCGGCCCGGCCCGAGCCGGCCCTGCGCGATCTCGAAGCCGCGGCCCTCGCCGAGCAGCATGTTGGATGCCGGCACGCGCACGTTCTCGAACAGCAGGTCGGCGTGGCCGTGCGGCGCGTCGTCGTAGCCGAACACCGGCAGGTGGCGCAGCACCTTCACGCCGGGCGTGTCCATCGGCACCAGGATCATCGACTGGCGTTGGTGCGGATCGGCATGGTCGGGCGCGGACTGGCCCATGAAGATGAGGACGCGGCAGCGTGGATCGTTGGCACCCGAGGTCCACCACTTGCGGCCGTTAATGACGTAGTGGTCGCCGTCGCGCTCGATGCGCGACTCGATGTTGGTGGCGTCCGACGAGGCCACGTCGGGCTCGGTCATCGCGAAGGCGGAGCGGATCGTGCCGTCGAGCAGCGGCAGCAGCCATTGCTGTTGCTGATCGGCCGTCGCGTAGCGCACCAGCGTTTCCATGTTGCCGGTGTCGGGGGCCGAGCAGTTGAAGGGCTCGGCGCCGATCGGCGAGCGGCCCATGATTTCGCACAGCGGTGCGTACTCGAGGTTGCTCAGGCCCGCGCCGTATTTCGACTCGGGCAGGAACAGGTTCCACAGCCCGGCCTCGCGCGCCTTGGCCTTGAGCTGCTCCATCACCGGCGCCGGCTGCCAGGCGTTGCCGGCGGCGCGGTGGGCGGCC
>JANNJX010000538.1:0-5691 GCA_031396005.1 Burkholderiales bacterium | reverse complement strand
GTCTTCGATTCGGCGGCCTTCGCCAGGTCGAACAGGCGGCCGTCCCACGACGGGATCTGCACGCCCTTGAAGCCGAGCGACGCGGCCCACGTGGTGATCGCCGGCCATGAGTTGAACGGCGCGGCGTCGCCCGCAAACTGCGCCAGGTAAATGCCGGGGCCTTGGATGTTGCTCGCCATGCGTTGCTCCTTGCTGCGGACCTGCCCTCAGGCCGACAGCGCGATGATGCACTGTCAACTCACGGCATCAACACCGAAGAGCCGGTGGTCTTGCGCGCTTCGAGATCGCGGTGCGCCCGCGCCACCTCGGCCAGCGGATAGCGTTGGTCGATGCGGATCTTCACCGCGCCGCTCTGCACCACGGCGAACAGATCGTCGGCCATCGCCTGCGTGCCTTCGCGCGTGGCCATGTGCGTGAACAGCGTGGCGCGCGTCAGGTACAGCGAGCCCTTGGGCCCGAGCAGGCCGGGCGCGAATGGCGGCACCGGGCCGCTGGCGTTGCCGAAGCTGGCGAGCAGACCAAAAGGCCGCAGGCAATCGAGCGAGCCGTCGAAGGTGTCTTTGCCGACCGAGTCGTAAACCACTTTCACGCCGGCGCCGCCGGTGATCGCCTTCACACGCTCGACAAAATTCTCCTTGCGGTAGTCGATGGCAAACGCCGCGCCGTGGTCGAGCGCGAGCTGGCACTTCTCGGCGCTGCCCGCAGTGGCGATCAGCTGCAGGCCCAGGGCCTTGGCCCACTGGCATGCGATCAGGCCGACGCCGCCGGCGGCAGCGTGCCAGAGCACGAAGTCGCCGGCCGCGAGGCCGCCTTGCGGCTGCGTCTTCTTCAGCAGGTACTGCACCGTCAGGCCCTTCAACATCATCGCCGCTGCGGTGTCGAAAGCGATGCCATTGGGTCCGTCGGGCAGCTTGCACACCGTCTTGGCCGGCATCACGCGCACTTCGCTGTACGAGCCCGGCGGGTTGCTCGCATACGCGGCGCGGTCGCCGGCCTTCAGGTGCGTGACGCCCTCGCCCACCGCTTCAACGACGCCCGCACCTTCCATGCCGATGCCGTGCGGCAACAGCAACGGGTACAAGCCGGTGCGGTGATAGACGTCGATGTAGTTCAGACCGCAGGCGTGATGGCGGATGCGGATCTCGCCGGGGCCGGGGTCGCCGACTTCGACATCGGCGAGCTGCAGTTGCTCGGGGCCGCCGACAGCGGCGATCTGGATGGCGCGGGGCATGGTGTTCTCCTTCGGTTGAAGCGAGCTTAGTGCAGCCGACGCCGGTTTGCAGCTCGCGCTGTCGCAACAGCGTAGAACGCGAGGTTGGTGCCGAGCACGACGGCGCCGAAGAGGATCTGCAGGTTTGCCGTCAGGCCTTGCGGGTAGATCGCTGCCGTCAGGTAATGCTCGATGAAACCGCCTTCGTAGCCGGCCTGCCCGGCCGCGCGACGCAGCGACTGCTCGAGCGGCGTCAACGGGCAGTACGAGCCGCTCCACGCAATCCACACTGCCCATGCCACGGCCGGCAGGTGCAGCCACGCCAGCCGTGGCCGCATGATCACGGCCAGGCCACCGAAGACCACCCAGACGATGAACAGCCCATGCAGCACCAGTACCGCGTCGGCGAGAAACGCATGCCTCATGGCACTATGGTGCCAACAATGAAGCGCCTGACCCAATCCCCCAACATCGCCCTGGCCACGTTGTGGGCCGACATGCTGACGCAGGGCGGCATCGACGCCAGCGTGCAGCGCTACTTCGCGAGCAGCATCGCCGGCGACATTCCGCCGGACCAGGCGCTGCCGGAGGTGTGGGTGCATGACGATGCACGGCTCGACGAAGCACGCGCGCTGCTGCGCGAGTTCCAGCATCCGCCGTGGCGCCACTGGATGTGCCGCGGCTGCGGCGAGGGCATCGACGGGCCGTTCGATCACTGCTGGAACTGCGGCGCGGCAATGCCGGCGACATGACAGCTCCAAGCTTGCGCTGCTCGCAGGACGCCGGCCGCGCAGCATTCGCCCTGCGGCGCGAGCTCAAGAGCGGCATCTGTTCGTTCGAGCAGAAAGACCTCGAGCTTCCCGATGAGGACGCGAAGTCGCTCAAAGCCAACCGCAAGGCCTGGGCGCACTTCGAGGCGCGCGCACCGTCGTACCGCAAGGCGGTGCTGTGGTGGATCGTCAGCGCGAAGCAAGAGGCAACACGACGGCGGCGGCTGGCGCTGCTGATCGAACATGGCGAACGCGGCGCGCTGCTTTACCCGTTCTCTCGTCGATGAGCGGCGCCCGCCTGACGCCTCGCCTGGCGTTGCTGATGACGTTGCCGCCGCTGCTGTGGGCCGGCAATGCGGTGGTCGGCCGCTTGATGGTCGGCCATGTACCGCCGCTGGCGCTCAACGCGCTGCGCTGGCTGCTGGCCGCGATGATCCTGGCGCCGCTGGCGTGGCGCGTCTGGCGCGACCACCGCGCGATTCGCGCATCGTGGATTTATCTGCTGGCGCTGGGCACGTTCGGCGTCGGCAACTTCAACGCCCTGCAGTACCTCGCGCTCGAAACCTCGACGCCGCTCAACGTGACGCTGATCAACGCCTCGATGCCGCTGTGGATGCTCGCCGTCGGCGCGCTGGCATACCGCGAGCGGCCGGCGCCGCGGCAACTGATCGGCGCGGCCTTGTCGTTGCTCGGCGTGGCCACCGTCGTTTCGCGCGGCGCGTGGAGCGCGCTGTCGCAAGTGCAGTTCGTCATCGGCGACCTGTACATGCTGCTGGCGGTGATCGGCTGGGCGGTGTACAGCTGGCTGCTCGTGCGGCCACCGGCGTCGATGCGCGCGCCGCAGCGGCCGGATTGGGATTGGGCCGCGTTCCTCTTCGTGCAAGCGCTGTTCGGCTTGATCGCGGCCGGCGGCGCGGGCCTCGTCGAAGCCGCCTACGTCACGCACCCGCCGATCGACTGGGGCAACCCTTGGCTGCTGCTCGGCCTGCTTTACGTCGCTGTCGGCCCGTCGATCATTGCGTATCGCTGCTGGGGTCTCGGTGTGGCGACGGCGGGGCCGGCGATCGCGGCCTTCTTCGCCAACCTGTCGCCGCTGTTCGCCGCGCTGCTGTCGGCGTGGCTGCTGCAGCAGTGGCCGCAGCCGTACCACGCCGTGGCGTTTGCGCTCATCGTCGCCGGCATCGTGGTATCGGCGTTCAGACGATGAAGCAGCGCAGCGACAATTCGCGCGGATGACCACCCTCGCCCTCATTGCCGCACTCGACCGTCATGGCGCCATCGGCCGCGGCGGCGGTTTGTTGTGGCACGAGAGCGAAGACCAGAAGCACTTTCGCCGCGTCACGATGGGCTGCCCGGTGATCATGGGCCGCAAGACCTGGGACTCGGTGCCCGAGCGCTTTCGGCCGCTGCCGGGGCGGCGCAACCTCGTCGTCACGCGCAGCGCGCAGTGGCAGGCCGTTGGCGCCGAGCGTGCGGCGTCGTTCGACGAAGCGCTGGCGCTGGTTGCCGATGCCGCGAAGGTTTTCGTCATCGGCGGCGGCGAGCTCTACGCGGCCGCGATCACGCACGCCGACGAACTGGTGCTCACCGAGATCGACACCGCGTTCGTCGATGCCGACACCTTCTTCCCCGCGTTCGATCGCATGCACTTCGTCGAAATGACGCGCGAGCCGCGCACCACTGGCGACGGCACGCGCTACGCCTTCGTCAGCTACCGCCGGCGCTGACGCGCCTTTCTAGATCGACGCCAGCTCGTAGGTCGAGGGGTGGAACAGCTCGTCGATGGCCACGCGCCGCGCCGACAACCCCTGCTCGTGGTGATGGCGCAAGAAGGCCTCCAACGTCGGCCGGTTGGCGGCCACGCCGTAAGGCCAGGGGTCGGCGCCGAGCAACGCACGCGCCGCCTGCAGATGCTCTTCGAGGAAAGGCAGCGAGACCTTCGGCGCGGAAGGGTCGGCCAGTTGCCGAAAGCTGAACTGCTTGGCCTGCTCGAAGGCCTTGTACAGGGCGACCGGCAGCCACGGGTGCGCGGCAGCGAGTTCGCGACGCACGCCGAGCAGGTGCATGATCGGATAGACGCCGCTGCGGCGGTGGTAATCGGTGGCCGCAGCTTGCGTGTCGGCATACAGCCAGCCGATGTTCGGGTCGCTGCCGAAACCCAGCGGGGCTCGCGGGCCGATCATGGCGTCGATCTCGCCGCGCCCCAGCAGCGCCGAGATCGTCTCGCCGGGCGGCGCGTCTTCGATGCGCACGTCGGCCGGCAGGTCGAGCGCGATCTTCTCGGCGCGGCCCGGCGTCTCGATGCCGCCGCGCACCCAGATCACGTCGCGCGGATGGACGCCGAAGTCGTCCTGCAGCAGCGCGCGCGCCCAGACGTTGGCGGTGAGCTGGTATTCGGGCAGGCCGATGCGCCGCCCTTTCAACTCGGCGCCGGTGCGGATAAGGTCGCGGCGCACGTAGATCGCCGTGTGGCGGAACGCGCGCGACAAAAACACCGGCACGGCGACATACGGACTCTCGCCGCGCGAGTGCTTGACGAGATAGCTCGAGAACGACATCTCGGTGATGTCGAAGGCCTGCTGGCGGAAGGCGCGGAAGAAAATCTCTTCCGGTTCGAGCAGCATGAACACCGGGTCCACGCCGTCGATCAGCGCACGCCCGTCCTGCAGCGCGCGTGTGCGGTCGTAGTCGCCGATGGCGACGGAGAGTTGCAGCTTGGACACATCAGCTCCTTCGAGGAGCGGATTGTGTCCTGCCGCACGGCGCTCGATCGCCGTCGTCGTGATCGTCGAGTTCGCCATGATCGTGACCCGCTTTGGGCGCGCGGCATTCGAAGCTCGATGCGCGGCGCCATGCCGCGCTCGACCCAGGCCACCAGCGGCGTGATGAAGTCGGCCTGATCGGTGGCAGGCCCGCCGGGGCTGACAGAATCGCGCCCATGCCCCGCCGCCCCGCCCAGACCGCAGCCGACGACGGCACGCCGCAGGCGCGCCTGACCGAAGCCGGCCTGCACGGCGTCATCGGCTACCAGTTGGCGCAGGCCTCGATCGTGACGACGCAGGTCTTCGACGGCGCGGTCGGCACGAAGAGCCGCTTGCGGCCGGTCGAGTACACGATGCTGGCGCTGATCCACGCCAGGCCTGGTGCTGCGCAGCCGCAGCGAAACCGACGCGCGGCTGCAGCACATACGCGTCTCGGCCGCCGGCGCCAAGCTCGTGCGCGAGGCGACGAAACGTTTGCAGGAAGGTGAGGCCGCCGTGTTGGCTGCGCTCAGCGGCGCCGAGCGCGCCATGCTGATCGAGCTGCTGCACAAGGTGGCGTTGGCGCGCAAGCGCGCAGCGCCGAACTGAGGAGAACGCATTTGAAACTCGCCACTTGGAACGTCAACTCGCTCGCCGTTCGTCTGCCGCAGGTGCTCGACTGGCTGGCCGCCCATCAGCCCGATGTTCTGGTGCTGCAGGAAACCAAACTCACCGACGACAAGTTTCCACGGGCCGAGATCGAGGCTTCGGGCTACAAGGTGCACTGGTTCGGCCAGAAGACCTACAACGGCGTGGCGCTGTTGTCGAAGTCCGAAGCCACCGATGTCGTGCGCAACATCCCGGGCTTTGCCGATGATCTGGCGCGCGTCATCACCGCCACCGTCGATGGCGTGCGCATCGTCGGCGGCTACTTCCCCAATGGCCAGGCGCCGGGCAGCGACAAGTTCGA
>JANNJX010000481.1:0-7016 GCA_031396005.1 Burkholderiales bacterium | reverse complement strand
GAAGGCGGCGCCGATGCGCTGCGCCATCTCGCGCGCGCGCTGCGCGTCGGCCTCGGGCAGCAGCAGCGCAAACTCGTCGCCGCCCAGGCGGGCCACCGTGTCGCTCTCGCCGACGACGCTGCGCAGGCGCTCGGCCACGCCCTGCAGCAGCCGGTCGCCGGAGGCATAGCCGAGCACGTCGTTGACATGCTTGAAGCGATCGAGGTCGAGCATGATCACTGCCAGGCTGTCGCGCTGGCTGCCGGTGCCGTCTTCGCTGGCGTCCACCGCAGCCAGAACCGCATCGCGGAACTGCACGCGGTTGGGCAGGCCGGTCAGGCGGTCCCAGTAGGCGAGCTGGCGGATCTCCTGCTGCTGCGTGGCGATGTTGCTGCGCATGTGGTCGAAGGCGCGCGCCAGGTCGCCGACCTCGCCGCGCTCGTCGGTGTGCGCGATCGGCAGGTCGTAGTCGCCGCGGCCCAGACGAATGCTGGCTTGCACCAATGCACCGAGCGGCCGCGTCACGTGGCCGGCAGTCCAGGCGCTGCCGACGCCGAACACCGCCAGGCCGAGCAGCGTCAGCAGGACCAGCGTCCATTGCAGCGCCCGGTAAGGCGACACGGCGTCGTCGATCGAGCCGGCGAGCAGCAAGTGCACGCGGCCCTGCGCGCCGGACGACACCGCCCCGGCGCGCAGCAGGGAGGGCGTGTGGCCGACGCTGGCCTGCGCCACCGGCCACTTGCCACCGGCGGCCGGCATGCCGGCCAGCACCTCGGCGGCCAACGCCGGCGGCACGCTGGCATGCAGCACCTGCCCCGGTGCATCGTCGGCCTGCATCACCAACACGCCGTGCAGGCCGGAGACGGCATGCAGGTCGTCGATCGGCCCGCGATCGAGCTCGAAACCCATTGCCACCCAGCCGATCACCAGCGGCGCGCGCACCGGCACCATGACGAACTGGAAAGGCCGCGCGCCGACCATCGCCACGGCAGCGCCGTCCTTGGCCAGTTGCGGCGCGATCGCACCGAGCACGGCCGTGGCCGGGCGCAACGCCGGGTCTTCGCCGTGGGTGACGGTGCGCACGACGAAGTTGGCGTCGAGCAAAGCCGTCAGTGCGGCATCGATGCGCGCGCCGTGGTTGTCGAGCGCCGAGTGAATGGTTTGCTCGTCGGCGCTGCCGATCGCTGAACGCAGCCCGTAGTCGGCGGCCAGCAGCGCGGCGCCCTGGCCGAGCTTGGCGGCGCGCTGTTCGAGCAGGCGCTGCCAGATGCGCTCGCTGACCAGCAGCCGCTCCGAGAGGCGCGCGCGCGCGTTGGCATCGACGCCGCCGCGGATCACCGCCAGGCCGACGAGTTGCAGCAGCAGCAGCAGCAGCAGCGACGGCACGACCATGCGCGTCGACAGGCGCCAGCCGGCGAGCAGCTTGCCTGCGCGCTGGCTGGCGAGCTGGCTGGCGCGACGCAGCTCGATCATGATTTGACGGCCGGCACGGTGATGACGGCGCGCGCACCCGCGGCCTCCACCGTCAGTGCCTGTTCGACCGGCGCGGCGCCGACCGGCATGCCGGCTTGCCAGGCGCGCAGCGTGTAGCGGCCCGGCGGCGCCGATGCAGCGGCCCAGCGGCCGGCGTCGTCGGTGCGGCCGAACCAGGGGGTGGCGACGACGACGATCCACGCCGACATCTGGTCATGGATGTTGCAGCCGAGCACGGCGATGCCGGGCTGGTCGAACACCACGGGCGCCGTCGGCGTGCCGACGTAGAGCTTGATCTCGAAGCGCTTGATCGGCGAGAACGAGTAGACGTGGTGGCGCACCGTGTCGAGGTTGGGGAACGTCACCGAGGTGCCGAGCGTGACCACGCTGACCGCCGGCACGAAGCGCCGCTCGGCCTGTGCCACTTCGGCGCCGGCCAGCGGGCGCACCTGCTCGCGCGCTTGCGGCGAATCGAGGAAGACGACGGCGCCACTGACCGGCTTGCCGGCGGCGTCGATGACGCGGATGTCGAGCGGCGCCGCCGACGCGGCCGGTGCGGCGGCGCTCGTCGTCGCCGGCAGCAGCGACAGCAGCGACGCACCGGCGTGCGAGCCGAGCAGGCCGAGCAGCGCGCGGCGTCGTGCGTCGGTGTGTTCTGGGCGGTCGGTCACGGCTCGATCGCCAGGCCCGCCAGCGCCTGCTCGCCCGCGGCCGTGGCGGCCAGTACCGTCTCCTTGCGCGGCACGCCTTGCGGCGGCTGCATCGAAACGCAGCCCGCCAGCGTGAGGGCGGCGGCGAGCAGGGTGGCGAGCGAGGCAAGGCGAAGGCGAGGGCGAAGCGGTGCGGGCATGGGGCGTGAAAAGAGGTGGCAGATCTGGCGAACAAATGCGGAGCTACCGCGGTGCGGCAACCCTCATGGCAGATTACGGCCGCCCATGCAGGCGACGGAGGCAACAGTTCACACCTCAGGCACGAAGCTGAGCGGCGCTGGCGTGAAGCGTCAATTTGCGGCGAAGCGGCGCGCGTTGGCGCCGCGGCGCGAGCGGGTGACGGGACTTCACCCGCAGCGAAGTCATCGCGCGCGAGCAGTACGATCGAGCCATGCTGCATGGCCGCTTTGCACCGCTGCTCCGGCTCGTGCTGTTGCCGCTCGTACCGCTCTTGCCGGCCTTGCTGCTGGCCTGCGGCGGCGGCGGCTCGGCGGACGCCGAATCGCCGCCGGCAGCGCTGGCCCAGTCCAACGCATCGGGGCGGTTGGAGTCGGCGTCGCCGTTGGGCCGCGTCGCCGTTGCCGACATCGATGCGGCAGTGCAGGCGCCGGGCAGCCGCACCGCGGGCCTGGTGCCGCGCTACGAAGTGATCAGCCACCGGCTGACCTACCGCACGATCGATGCGCGCGGCCAGCCGATCGTGGCCTCGGGGCTGGTCAGCGTGCCGGTGAAGGCGCAAGGCGCAACCAGCCCGCTGCTCAGCTACCAGCACGGCACGATCGACAAGGACGCGGAGGCGCCGAGCAACAGCGCCGACGCACAGGCGCCGGCCGTCGCGCTGGCCTCGCTCGGCTACATCGTGATCGCCGCGGACTACGTCGGCTACGGCGTCTCCAAAGGCGCGCCGCACCCGTACCTGATCTCGGCACCGACGGCCGCCGCCGTGATCGACCTGCTGACGGCAGCGAAGACCTGGCGCCAGCGCGAAGGCATCGCCGACAACGGACAGCTCTTTCTGCTCGGCTACTCAGAGGGCGGCTACGCCACCGTCGCTGCGCACCGGGCGCTGCAGACGTCGGCCAGCGCGCACCTGGCCGGCTTGCAAGCGGTGGCGCCGGGCGCCGGGCCGTACCACGTCGGCGCCACGCTCGACGAGTTGCTGCGCCGCGTCTGCGCGGAAAACCCTCTGCTCGCTGCGCTGGTCAGCCCGGCGCTGGTGAGCCGTGCCAGCGAACCCGTGCGCCGCCTGGTGCGCACGCTGTTGATCGAGAAGTTGTTGTCGGACGATGCCGACATCGTCTTCGACACGGCGATGTTCGACAACTACCTGGCCGACGACAGCGCCGCCATCGCCAGCCAGAGCGACGTGCACGACTGGGCGCCGGCCGTAGCGGTGCGCTTCTTCCACGGCCGCGACGACCAGACGGTGCCTTACGTCAGCGCCACGTCGACGCTGCAGACGATGCGCGCGCGCGGCGCCGCCGACGTGAGCCTGGCCGACTGCACGTTGACGCCGGCCAGCCACCTCGGCTGCGTCGCGCCGTACCTCACCTACACGCTCGGCGAGTTTGCGCAGCGCGTGCGCGATCTGTAGGTGCAGCGTGACGACGTTCGAGGACAGACTCGAAGCCGCTCGCGCGCAGTGGCGCTGGCGCGGTCAGGCGCGTCCGCCGTTCGCGAAGACGCCGGCGCCAGGGCAAACATCGGTGTGGGACTTTCCGCGCCCGCCGCGTCTCGCGCCCGAAACGCGCGAGGTCGTCGTGCGTTGGGGTGAGGTCGAAGTGGCGCGCACGCGCCGCGCGGTGCGTGTGCTGGAGACTGCGCACCCGCCGAGCTTTTATCTGCCTTGGGACGACGTGGCGCGGCATCTGCTGCAACCGGCGCAAGGCGGCTCGTTCTGCGAGTGGAAAGGCCCGGCGCAGTACTGGGCGCTGGTCGATGGCGAGCGCCGCCTGCCCGGCGTGGCCTGGAGCTACCCGCAGCCGCTGGCCGGCGCCGAAGCGCTCGCGCCGTGCGTGGCGTTCTACCCCGAGGCGCTCGAGTGCAGTGTCGATGGCGCGGCAGTGACGCCGCAACCCGGCGGCTTCTACGGCGGCTGGATCACGCCGGAGTTGATCGGCCCGTTCAAGGGCGAGCCGGGCAGCGAAGGCTGGTAGCGCTTCAGCGCTTGCGAAAGACCACGCAATGCTGCCACGGCAGCGTGCCCACGGTGCGCTCCCACACCAGCGCGTGCACGGCGGCTTCGCGCTTGATCTGCGCTTGGCTCATCTTGTGCAGCGCCTTGATCGGCACCTTCGGATCTTCGGCGCGGTACTCGACGAAGACGATCTGACCGCCGGGCTTCAACGCCCGCACGATGCTGGCCAGCACCTCGAACGGATACGCCAACTCGTGATAGACATCGACCATGATCGCCAGGTCCACCGAGTCGGGCGGCAGCTTCACGTCGCGCTCGGCGCCGAGCAAGGGCTCGATCTGCGCGAGGCCGGTCTTCGTCACCATGCCTTGCAGAAAACTCACCATCTCCGGCTGCACGTCCACCGCCAGCACCTTGCCGCCGGGCATCACCGCCGGCGCCATGCGCCGCGACAGGTAGCCCGTGCCGGCGCCGATGTCGGCCACCACCATGCCGGGCTTGAGTTGCAGCGCGGCCAGCAGCAGATCGGTGCGCTCTTCGCGCTCACGCTCATCGCGTTCGAGCCACGCCGCGCCCTGCCAGCCCATCACCGCCGAGATGTCGCGGCCCATGTAGCGCTTGCCGATGCCGTCGGCGCCGGCGGGGACGGGGGTGTAGCGCGGCTGTGCGTCGGGCGCCTCGGCGTGAGCCGGCGCGGCCGCGCAGAGCATCAGCGCAGTGGTGACGGCGGTCAGTACGTGCGACGTGATGTTCATCGTGCGGATTCAAGCACCGACTTTGCGCAGCACTTTTGCAGGCAAATGATTCAACAGAGCGACGAGTTCGGGCAGCAGCGGCTCAAGATCTTGAAGCCGATTCTTCCGGGCGACCAGAAGCACCATGGCGATCGGCAGCGTTGCCAGATTCTGCTGGAACTCCAGGCTCCGGTCTGCGGTGATAAAGGCGTCGAACTTCGCGGCCGCCAGCGCCAGCAGCTCGCCATTCTTGATACTGGCCCAACCTTCAGTTCGGACAGTAGAAACCTCATGCCCGGCAATCAGCGCCGCCAAGTCGTGAGGAAGCGACTCATCAAGCAGGATGCGCATCCGCTACCAACGATACGCGCGCCTTCTCGAGAACGGCCACAGCCTGCTCGCGCGTGACCGACGGAAACTGCTTCAGGAACACGTCCAGCGAGTCGCCTTCTTCAAGGTAATCGAAGAGGTTCTGAACCGGCACGCGCGTCCCGGCGAAAACGGGTGCGCCGCTCTGGATATCGGGGTCAACGACGATGAGAGTGCTGCTCATGGCGCTTCCGGTGACGATGCGTTCAGACGAGTGTAGCGGCGGGCGTCTTGCTTAGAAGAACGGGATGGACGCCTGGCCGCATGCGAAAGGGCGCGCCTGGCCTAGGCGAGGACGAGGCTGAACATGACCGCTTCACGGGTCGAAGTCAGCTCCGCGTGCCACGCGAATTGCGCCACGATGCAGATCGCCGCCCTGCACAGTGGCCCCGCCGCGCGTTATGCGCACGCGGCCTTTGTCGCGCATGGCTGCAGCCACGTCGCGTACCCGCGGCATTAGCGCGCGCCACGCGGCCTCGTCACCTTGCAGCGCACGCGCTACTTCGGACGGACAGATCGACGAGTCCGCCGCGCGCCGCCGCAACTGGCGCACGATCTCTTGCGCGATGTCGTCGTCGCTCACGCCGCCGTCGTCTGCCGCACTGCATGCTCCCAGTTCGCCATCAATTCGGCCGCGCGCTCGCGTGGCATCGTCGGCAGGAAGCGGCGCTCGACTTGCCATTGACCGGCGAGTTCGTCGCGGTTCTTGTAGGTGCCGACCGCAAGGCCTGCCAGGTAGGCGGCGCCGAGCGCGGTCGTCTCGATGACCTTGGGCCGCACGACGGGGATGCCGAGCAGGTCGGCCTGGAATTGCATCAGCAGGTTGTTGACGCAGGCGCCGCCATCGACGCGCAACTCGTCGACCGGTTGCGCGTCCTTCGCCATCGCCTGCAACAACGCCGCGCTCTGAAACGCGATGCTTTCCAAGGCCGCGCGCGCGATGTGCGCCACCGTGCTGCCGCGCGACAGACCGACGATCGCGCCGCGCGCGTCGGCCTGCCAATACGGCGCCCCCAGGCCGGTGAACGCGGGCACGAAGATCACGCCGCCGGCGTCGGGCACGCTTTCGGCGAGTGACTGCACTTCGTTGCTGCCCTGGATGACTTTCAAGCCGTCGCGCAGCCATTGCACGACGGCCCCGCCGATGAAGACGCTGCCTTCGAGCGCGTACTCCGGTGTCGTCGTCGGTTGTGCCGCGGAGGTCGTCAGCAAGCCGTTGGCGCTGCTCTCGAAGCGCTCGCCGGTGTGCATCAGCATGAAGCAGCCGGTGCCGTAGGTGTTCTTCGCCAACCCCGCCTTGAAGCACGCCTGGCCGAACAACGCGCTCTGCTGGTCGCCCGCCACGCCGGCAATCTTGATCGGCGCGCCGAACAGTGCCGCGTCGGTTTCGCCGAACAGGTGCGACGAGGGATGGACCTGCGGCAGCACGCTGTCCGGAATGTGCAGCGCGGCCAGCAGCTCGTGGTCCCAGCTGTTGTGGCGGATGTCGAACAGCATCGTGCGCGACGCGTTGCTGACGTCGGTGGCATGCACGCGGCCGGCGGTGAGCTTCCACATCAGCCAGGTGTCGATCGTGCCGAAGGCCAGTTCGCCTCGGGCCGCCAGCACATGAGC
>JANNJX010000478.1:0-2366 GCA_031396005.1 Burkholderiales bacterium | reverse complement strand
ATCACCGGCCCCGACAGGTCGGCCGAGTGGCCGGCGTTGGAGATCATCGTCAGCTCGACGCCGAGGATGCGGCCGTCGTCGTCGAAGCCGACCTCCCATTCATAGCTGAAGCCGTGGCGCCGGCCGGTGATCAGGAAGTCGTCATCGCGGTCCAGGCGCAGCTTGACCGGCCGTTGCAGGCGGGCCGCCGCCACCGCGGCGATGCAGGCGAACGGCGCCGACTGCGACTCCTTGCCGCCGAAGCCGCCGCCCATGCGCCGGCACTGGATCTGCACGTCGTGCGCGTGGCGCCCCAGCGCGTGCGCCACCACCTGCTGCATCTCGGACGGGTGCTGCGTCGAGCAGTGCACCAGCATCGTGTCGTCTTCGCGCGGGATGGCGTAGCTGATCTGGCCTTCGAGGTAGAACTGTTCCTGGCCGCCGACTTCGAGCGATTCCTGCAAGCGGTGCGGCGCGCGCGCGATCGCGGCTTGCGGGTCGCCGCGCGTCAGGTGCATCGGCGGCAACACGTACTGCTGCTGCGCATGCGCCTGGCGCGCGCTCAGCACCGGCGCGAGCGGCTCGATGTCGAGCACCTCCTTGGCCTTCGCGGCGGCGCGGCGCGCCGCTTCGCGCGTGGTCGCAATCACGGCGAACACCGGCTGGCCGAGATAGCGCAGCTCGCCGTCGGCGAGGATCGGCTCGTCGTGCACGATCGCGCCGCAGTCGTTCGGGCCCGGGATGTCGCCGGCGCCGAGCACCGCGACCACGCCGGGCAGCGCGCGCAGCGCGTCCAGGCGCATCGACGCGAGGCGGCCGTGGGCCACCGGCGACAGGCCGAGCGCGCAGTGCAGCGTGCCGGCGACTTCGGCGATGTCGTCGATGTAGGTGGCGCGGCCGGCCACATGCAGGTGCGCCGACTCGTGGGCGCGCTCGCTGCCGACCACGCCGGGGCCGGTGGCGGTGTTGGGCGCGAGAAGCGGTGCGTCGATCGGCTTGTTCACTCCGTGGCCTCCGAGCTTGCCTGTCCCATGGCCCAGAAGACATTGGTCTGCGCCGCGTCGAGCCGGTCGCGCGGCCGTGTCTCGAGCCACAGGCGTTCGAGCAGGTTGCGCGCCGTCTGCATGCGATAGCTCGCACTGGCGCGCATGTCCGACAGCGGCGTGAAGTCGCGTTCGAGCGCCGCCTGCGCGGTGCGCAAGGTGGCCTCGTTCCACGGCTGGCCCAGCAGCTCGCCTTCAGCATGCGACGCGCGCTTGACGATTGCCGCCATGCCGCCGTAAGCCAGCCGCACGTCGCGCACCCGGTCGCCGTCCAGCCGCAGGGCAAAGCCGGTGGACAGTGCCGAGATGTCGCAATCGAAGCGCTTGCTGATCTTGTAGCTGCGCACCTCGAGCGCGCCCGCGCAAGGCGGCACCTCGATCGCCTGGATGAACTCGCCGGCCTCGAGCCGGTTGCTCATGTAGTCGACATAGAACTCGCCCAGCGGCAGCGAGCGCACGCGCTCGCCGCGGCGCAGCACGAGCGTGGCGTCGAGCGCCAGCAGCACCGGCGCGCTGTCGCCGATCGGCGAGCCGTTGGCAACGTTGCCGCCCATCGTGCCGGCGTTGCGGATCGGCAGCGAGGCGAAGCGCAGCGCCACCTCGCGCAGGCTCGCGTGGCGGCGCCCGAGCACGGCCCACGCCTGCTCGAGCGTCGCGCCGGCGCCGATCGACAGCGTGCCGTCGGCGCGGGTCTCGATGCGCGCGAGCTCGTCGACGTCGCCCAGGTAAATCAGCTCGGGCAGCTCTTTGAACTGTTTGTTGATCCACAGCCCGATGTCGGTCGAGCCGGCGAGCAGACGCGCCTGCGGCCGCTGCGCCAGCAACGCTGCGAGTTCGTCCAGCGTGCGCGGCGCGAAGTACTCGTGCTGCGGCGCACCGGGCAAGTCGCGGTGCTGCGCGGCGTAGTGGAAGGTCTCGCGCGGCGCGATCGAGGCCAGCGCATCCAGCACCGGCTTCGTCTCGAGCCGCACCGGCGGCAGCTCGAACATGCGCTGGCCGGCGTCGATGATCGGCCGGTAGCCGGTACAGCGGCACAGGTTGCCCGACAGGTCGTCGGCCAGCTCGCGCCGCGTCGGCCGCGTGCCTTGTTCGTGGTGACGCTCGTAGGCCGACCACATCGACATCACGAAGCCCGGCGTGCAGAAGCCGCATTGCGAGCCGTGACACTCGACCATGGACTGCTGCACCGGGTGCAGCGTGTTTTGCGGCCCGGCCAGGTCCTCGACCGTGAACAGCGCCTTGCCGTCCAGCGTCGGCAGGAACTGGATGCAGGCGTTGACCGCGCGCAGCGCCAGCCCGCCCACCGCCGTCGCATCGCCGGTGTCGGCCGCCTGGCCGATCACC
>JANNJX010000411.1:0-1692 GCA_031396005.1 Burkholderiales bacterium | reverse complement strand
GTCGTTGTTGCCGGTGCCGCGACGACTTCTCGAAAGCTGCCGCTGGCGGGTGACAGGAACTGGCCGACATAAGTCGGCCAACTTCGTGGCCGAAAGAGTTCATTGAAGCCAAGCCCCTCGCGGTCAATGACAGCTTTCGAGACGCAGGCTGGACGTCAGGGTCCGGCCAACTCCTGCCGTTGGCGACAGGCGGCTTTCTGGCATGCCGGCAGTCTCTGCGGTGCTTGTCAAGCGACTAAACAGGCGAGGTGAGTTCGCCGGCATCGCGACCGAGGCCACCGACAACGGCAGCGGCAGCAGGCAAGCTTTGTTCCGTCTGCGCGCACTGCGGCGCCGCTATGGCTGCGATCTCCTAATGCCCCGCGGGGCGAGCGCTCGGACACTGAGGGCGTTCCAGAGATCAGACCGGTGGCCGTGGAACAGCCACGAGGAGCCCGGAGGACCTGGGTTAAGGACCAGGACGCCGGGAGATCAACCCAAAGCCACGGGGCGTGGCGGCGGGCAACCACGAAGGAAACAGCGATGACGACTAAGTCGAGTGACTACCACGACAAGGGGCAGACGGACCGCGCGGAGGGCAAGAGCTACGACGCCCCGCACGGGTTGGTCGAGGACCTGCTGACCTGGAGCCGGGAAGGCTGTCAGCGCATGGCCGAGGACAACTCGGCGTACCGGGATGGCTGGAACCACACGGACAGCCAACTCAAGAAGTAGCCGGCGCAGGCCGGTTCTGGTGGGACTCAGCGTAAGCGTCCGGCCAACCCATCTTGAATTGAACCGCGCGGCCGTGAAGGATCGTGTCCACGAAGCTTTAGGTGGACACGATGGCAAGCGACAAGGTGGTGAGACGGCGGCGTCACGGCGACGAGCTCAAAGCTCAGATGTTGTCCGAGTGCGAGATGCCCGGCGCCTCGGTGGCCAAGGTAGCGATGGCGCACGGCATCAACGCCAACGTCGTGCACCGCTGGCGGCAACTGGTCCGCGAAGGTGAGCAAGCGACAGTCGCCAAGCCAAGCGAGTTCGTGCCGGTGGCGATTGCGGCGCCGGCACCGTTGCCGCTCCAGAGTTGCCGCGACATCGAAGTCGAACTGCGCCGCGGCGCCGTGGTGATGAAGCTGCTCTGGCCGATCTCGGCCGCAGCCGACTTCGCGGCCTGGACGCGCGAGCTGCTGCGGTGATCCGAGCTCATGATCAAGATTGAGGCGGTGTGGCTGGCCGTCGCGCCGCTGGACATGCGTGCCGGCACCGAAGCTGCATTGGCCCGCGTGGTCGGCGTCTTCGGCGCCGCGCGCCCGCACCACGCCTACCTGTTTGCCAACCGGCGCGCCAACCGCATGAAGGTGCTCGTGCACGACGGCATCGGCGTGTGGCTGGCTGCGCGCCGGCTGCACAGCGGCAAGTTCGTCTGGCCGCACGATGCCGGCACGACACGGACGCTGACCCACGCGCAACTCGACGCGCTCGTGCTCGGCCTGCCGTGGCAGCGCATCGGCGAGGCTGGCGTCATCACCGTCTTGTAGCGCGCTGCAATTGCCGAATGTGCTGATGCGCGTTCGCGCATTGGCCGGCAAGATCACGCCTCGTGATTGCCGACGAGCTCATCGACACCCTGGCGCCGCAGCAACTGCGTCAGGCCTTGCGCAGCGCGCAGCAACTCGTCGTCAGGCAAGAGCGCGAGGTTGCCTTCAAGCA
>JANNJX010000402.1:0-1948 GCA_031396005.1 Burkholderiales bacterium | reverse complement strand
AACACCGGCGTGCCGGCAGCGACGAGCGCGGCCGCGGCATGATCCTGCGTGCTGAAGATGTTGCACGAGGCCCAGCGCACCTCGGCGCCGAGCGCTTGCAGCGTCTCGACCAGCACGGCGGTCTGGATCGTCATGTGCAGGCTGCCGGTGATGCGCGCGCCTTTCAACGGCTGCGACTTGGCGTACTCGTGGCGGATCGCCATCAGGCCGGGCATCTCGGTCTCGGCGATCTTGATTTCCTTGCGGCCCCAATCGGCGAGCGACAGGTCGGCGACGTGATGGTCTTGAGGGGTGGTCTTGGGTTGTAGAACGGCATTCATCTCGGCGGGCTCCAAATGTTGAAGGCCCTGCGCGAACGCTCGTTGATGGAGTTTGGTCTCACCTTCGACGACGGTCGAGCAGGTGAGCGCTGTTGCATGAAGGTTCCGAGCCTGGCCCAAATCCGCTGGGGATGGGGTTGCAACGCTCCTCGGAATGATTGCCATTGTAGCGGCGCCGGCGCGCCGTTGTCAGCCCGGCGACGTGTCGCGGGCGCGCTGCGGCAGCCACTGCTGCAACATCGCATACAGGCGCGCAGTCTCGACCGGTTTGGACAGGAAGTCGTTCATGCCGGCGGCCAGGCAGGCCGCGCGGTCCTCGCCGAAAGCATTGGCCGTCATCGCCACGATCGGCAGCGATTGGCCTTGCGCCAGCGCGCGGATGGCGCGCGTGGCCTGCAAGCCGTCCATCTCCGGCATCTGCATGTCCATCAGCACCAGGTCGTAGCTCGCGTTGCGCACGCGCTCGACCGCCAGCGCGCCCGTGCTCACGGCGTCGACCACGAGCCCGGCCCGAGACAGCAGCGCCATGCTGACCTCGGCGTTGACCGGGTTGTCTTCGGCCAGCAGGATGCGCGCGCCGGCATGCAGGGCGCGCAGCGCTTGTGCCGTGGTCGCGGCCGGCGCAGCCGTTGCGGCTTGGCGCTGCGCCACGTCGAGCACCGCTTCCAGCGCCGCCGCGAGCGCCGTGGCGGTGACCGGCTTGGCCAGCGCTGCCGTCGCCGCCGGTGCATCGGCGAAGTGCCACGGGCCGAGGTCGTCCTGCAGCACCACCATCGGCAGGCCTGGCCAGCGCAACCGCAGCGACGTCACGTCCGCCATTGTCGGCAGACGGGTCAGCGCGCTGTCGATCACCATCACGCCGGGCCGCTGCAGGGCGATGAGCCGCTCGGCGTCTTCCAGCGTGGCCGCAGCGCGGCACGGCATGCCGAACGCGCGCAGCGCCAGTTCGAGCGCAGCCGACGTGGCCGGGGTCGGCACCACCAGCAACACTGCGTGCGCGGCCAGCGCCGGGCGCAGCGACGGCACCAGGCCTTGCGCCTGCACGCCCAGCCAGGCGCTGAACCAGAAGCGGCTGCCGCGGCCGAACTCGCTGGTCAGGCCGACATCGCCGCCCATCAGTCCGGCCAGGCGGCGCGTGATCGCCAGACCGAGCCCGGTGCCGCCGAAGCGCCGCGAGGTCGAGCTGTCGGCCTGGTTGAAGGCTTCGAACAGCAGCGTCTGCTTGTCGCTCTCGATGCCGACACCGCTGTCTTCGACCTCGAAGCGCAACTGCACGCGCCCGGCCGCCGTCTCCAGCACGCGGCAATGCAGCGTCACATGCCCGGCGGTGGTGAACTTGACGGCGTTGCCGAGCAGGTTGACGATGGCTTGCGACAGCCGCGTCGGGTCGCCGCGCAGCGCGTCGGGGGCCGGCTGGCGGGCAATCACCAGCTCGAGCCCGCGCGTGCGCGCCTTCGGCGCCGCCAGCGAAAAACTGCGCTGCAACAGCGCGTCGAGCGAGAACGGCACGTCCTCGAGCACGGTGCGGCCGGCCTCGATCTTGGTCAGGTCGAGGATGTCGTCCACCACCTGCAGCAGGTGCGACGCTGCGTCGTCGATGCCTGAGAGCCGCGAGGCCTGCGCCGGGC
>JANNJX010000392.1:0-9044 GCA_031396005.1 Burkholderiales bacterium | reverse complement strand
CATGCATGTTGCGCATGTGCGCCTTCAACCGCTCCGGGCTCTGACCGGTGTAGCCGATCGTCCACGTCGCCTTGTTGATCTCGCGCAGGATGTCTTCCGGCACGGGCTCGTCCAGGCCCTTGACCTTCTGCATCTTGTAGTTCTTGACCAGTTCCTTGGCGAAGCCGAGTTTTTCGGCCAGCTGGTACATGATCATGTGATCGCTGCGCGAATCGAACAGCGGCTCGATGACGCGCTCGCGCCATTGGATCGAGCGGTTGGAGGCGGTGACCGAGCCCGAGGTCTCGAACTGCGTCGTCGCCGGCAACAGGTAGACCGCACGGTTCGGATTCAGGTCTTCGGCCTTGCCCGGCATGGCCGCCATCGCCGCTGTGGCCGACGGGAAGGGATCGACGACGACCAGCAGGTCGAGCTTGTCCATCGCCTTCTTCATCTCGAGGCCGCGCGTCTGCGAGTTCGGCGCATGGCCCCAATAAAACAGGCCGCGCAGGTTGCTGTCCTGGTCGATCAGCTCGTTCTTCTCGAGCACGCCATCGATCCAGCGCGACACGGTCATGCCCGGCTTGGTCATCATGCCGGGCGCGAACTGCTTTTTGATCCATTCGAAGTCAACGCCCCAGACCGCTGCGTAGTGCTTGAACGACCCCTCGGCAACGCCGTAGTAGCCCGGCAGTGAATCCGGATTCGGCCCGATGTCTGTCGCGCCCTGCACGTTGTCGTGACCGCGGAAAATGTTTGCGCCGCCGCCCGAGACGCCGATGTTGCCCAGCGCCAATTGCAGCAGGCACGAGGCCCGCACCATCGCATTGCCGATGGTGTGCTGCGTCTGGCCCTGGCACCAGACGACCGTGCTCGGCCGGTTCTCGGCCATGATCTTGGCCACCTTGAGACAAGTGGCTTCATCGACGCCGCAGGCCTCCAGCACCTTGTCGGGCGTCCATTTGGCCAGCACGTCCTCGCGCACCTTGTCCATGCCGTAGACGCGGTCGGCGATGTACTTCTTGTCTTCCCAGCCGTTCTTGAAGACGTGATACATCACGCCGAACAGGAACGGAATGTCCGAGCCCGAGCGGATGCGCACGAACTCATCGGCCTTGGCCGCCGTGCGCGTGAAGCGCGGGTCGACCACGATCATCTTCGCGCCCAGTTCTTTGGCGTGAAGCATGTGCATCAACGACACCGGATGCGCTTCAGCAGCATTGCTGCCGATGTACATCGCAGCCTTCGAGTTCTGCATGTCGTTGTACGAATTGGTCATCGCACCGTATCCCCACGTATTCGCCACACCGGCGACAGTAGTGGAGTGGCATATTCGTGCCTGGTGGTCGCAGTTGTTCGTCCCCCAGAAGGACACCCACTTTCTGAGCAGGTAGGCCTGTTCGTTGTTGTGCTTGGACGAGCCGACGATAAAGATGCTGTCGGGGCCGCTCTGCTTCTTCAGCTCGAGCATCTTGGCGCTGATCTCTTCGAGCGCCTGGTCCCAACTGATCTTCTGGTACTTGCCGCCCACCAGCTTCATCGGCGCCTTCAAGCGGTACTCGCCGCGGCCGTTCTCGCGCACCGCTGCACCCTTGGCGCAATGCGCGCCGAGGTTGATCGGCGAATCGAACACCGGCTCCTGGCGCACCCAGACGCCGTTCTCGACCACCGCATCGATCGCGCAGCCGACCGAGCAGTGGCCGCAGACCGTGCGCTTGACTTCGACCTTGGCGCCGGCGACGCCACCGGCCGGCGCGTCTGCGGCTTCGGCCTTGCGCACCAGCGTCAATTGGCTGGCGGCGATGCCGGCGCCGACGCCTAAACCGGAGCGGCGCAAGAACTTGCGCCGGTCCATCGTGGGAATCGCGCGCGAGATGCCGCGTGCGAGGCTGTCAACGAGCGCACCCGAAGAAGCAGGTGCTCCCTCGCCGCCCGATGACCTTCGTGTCAACAACATGGTGTTGCCTCCGGGTTGAACTGCTGGACCATCAAATGCGCGCGCTGGCGTAGTAGCGCTTGACGTGTTCGGTGAGGCGGTAGCCTGCCGCTGTGTCGGGCAGCGGCTTGGCACCGGCCTCTTGGGGCGCTGTGCTCTGCACTGCGGGCAAGACCACGGCCGCTGCGGCCAATGCGCCAACGGTGCTCGCTCCGGCCAACACGGTGCGGCGGTCCAACGATTGTCTGGGATCTCGCATCTCGGATCTCCTTGTAAATGACTTCCACAACGGGACTGAGCGTAGCAGCCCAACAAGCAATTGAATGCATAGGGGACTCGAGCTGCAATACCGGTTTGCACCTACTAAGTTTTTGCGAGGCCTGTCAGCGTCGCGTCATGCAGCGAGTGGTTGGCTAACATGACTGCCAAACCACTTTCTGTTCGGACTTGTTTTGATCATCGGCACCGCAGGCCATATCGACCATGGCAAGACCTCGCTGGTCAAGGCGCTCACCGGCATCGACGCCGATCGGCTGAAGGAAGAGAAGGCGCGCGGCATCACGATTGACCTGGGCTTTGCGTACAAAGCATCGACAGACGGCGGCGTGCTCGGTTTCGTCGACGTGCCGGGCCACGAGAAACTGATCCGCAACATGCTGGCCGGCGCCACCGGCATAGACCATGTCATGCTCGTGGTTGCTGCCGATGACGGGCCGATGCCGCAGACGCGCGAGCACCTCGCGATTCTCGATCTGCTCGGCCTGTCGCGCGGCGTCGTCGCGCTGACCAAAGCCGATCTGGTGTCCGAGGCGCGGCTGGCCGAGGTTCGCGCCGAGGTGCGCGCGTTGCTGGCGCCGACGGCGCTGGCCGGCGCCGAATTGATGCCGGTGTCGAACATCACCGGGTTGGGCATCGACGCGCTGGCGCAACACCTGGCTCGCGCCAGTGCTGCGCTGCCTGCGGCGTACGGGCGAGGGCACTTCCGCCTTGCGGTGGACCGCAGCTTTTCGCTGGCCGGCATCGGCACCGTCGTCACCGGCACGGCGGTGGCCGGCCAGGTGGCGGTGGGCGACAAGCTCCTCGTCTCGCCGAGCGGCAAAGCGGTGCGCGTGCGCGGTCTGCATGCGCAGAACCGGCAAGCCGAAGCCGGCCACGCCGGCCAGCGCCTGGCGCTGAACTTGGCCGGTGTGGAAAAGAGCGATATCGCGCGCGGCGACTGGATCGTTGCCGAGCCCGCGCACGCGCCGACGCAACGCATCGAAGCTCGCATCCGCGTGCTCGCCGGCGAGGCCAAAGCGCTCGCGCACCGGACGCCGCTGCACCTGCATCTGGGCGCTGTCGATGTCGGCGCGCGCGTGGTGCTGCTTGAAGGCGCGCCGATCGAACCCGGCACGAGCGCCTGGGTGCAGCTCGAACTCGACAGGCCGATCGGCGCCTTGCGCGGCGATCGCTTCATCCTGCGCGACCAGTCTGCGCTGCGCACGGTCGGCGGTGGCGCGGTGGCCAACGCGTTTGCGCCGACCGCTCAGCGGCGCAAACACGAGCGCCTGGCCGTGCTCGCGGCGCACGACAAAGCGTCCCCCGCCGAGGCCCTGGCCGCGCTGCTGGCGTTGGAGCCGCCGAACGGTGAGGACCTGACGCGCTTCATCACACAGTGCAACCTGCTGCCCGACGACGCGCGGGCGTTGACGCAGGCCGTGCCGCATCGAGCGATCGACGACGGTGCAACGACCTGGGCCTTTGCCAAAGGCCAGCTCGAAAAACTCGTCGCCCGCATCGGCGAGGTGCTCGGCACCCACCACAAGCGTGCGGCCGACAGCCCGGGCATGACGGTCGAAGCACTGCAACGCGCACTGACCACGAAAGCCAGCACGCGGCCCGGCACGGCAGTCTTCGCGCTGCTGATCAAAGACCTGACCCGCGGCGGCACGCTGCAACGCAATGGCCCGTACCTGCGCCTGTCCGGTCACGAGGCGTCGCTGCAAGGCGCCGAGCAGAAACTGTGGGAGCGCCTGAAACCGTGGCTGGCCGAGGGCGGCTGGAACCACCCACCGAAACTCAGCGACCTGCTGGCGCGCGACCGCGCGCTGCCGCGCGATCAGGTGACGCGCTTGCTGCAGAAGGCGGCGCGCATGGGCAAGGTCTACGCGGTGGGGCCGGAGTACTTCATCCTCGCGCCGCACTTGTGCGAACTGGCGCTGCGCGCGCAGACGCTGGCACGGGCCGACGAACACCAGCGCCTGAACGTCAAGACGTACCGTGAGACGACAGGCATCAGCCGGCACCTGTCCTTGCCGCTGGTAGAGTTCTTCGACCACATCGGCTTCACCAAACGCGATCCGGTGGGCCGCAAGATCCGGCGCGATGCGCAAGAGATGTTCGGTGGTCACTGAACGAGGAGGAGGATCGTCCCCCGGTGGGGCGTCCGGTCTGCAAAACCGGGTGGGGCTGTTGGACAGTCCCAGGTAGGTTCGACTCCTACCCTCTTCCGCCATGGAGTTTGGCCCACCCCCAAAGCGCCTTCGGCGCCTCGCCCTCAAGGGGGCCACGCCAGCGGCCTGGCGAAGCCAGATCCGCAGCGTGGGCTTAGATTAGGCTTGCGCGATGGACATCGCTCGCGCTCGACCGCCCTCACTCGACAAGCTGCTCGACTCGCCTGCGCTGCGTGAGCTCGTTGAAGCGCACGGCCGCGCCGGCGTTCTCGCCGCCGCGCGCGAGGCACTCGATGCCTGGCGTGCCGACACCTCGTTGCCCTTCGACAGCGCGCCGTTCGAACAGCGCTGCCGCACGCAGCTCGAAGCGCGCGCGGCGTTGAGCCTGCGGCCGCTGTTCAACCTCACCGGCACGGTGCTGCACACCAACCTCGGCCGCGCGCTGCTGCCGCAGGAGGCGATCGACGCAGTGACGGCGTTGATGGGCCAGGCCGGCAACCTCGAGTACGACCTCGCCAGCGGCGCGCGCGGCGACCGTGACGATCACATCGAGGGCCTGCTGCGCGAACTCACCGGCGCGCAAGCCGCCACCGTCGTCAACAACAACGCAGCGGCCGTGCTGCTCGTGCTGGCGGCGCTGGCCGAGAAGAAGGAAGTGATCGTCTCGCGGGGAGAGCTGATCGAGATCGGCGGCGCCTTTCGCATCCCGGACATCATGCGCCGCGCCAATGCGAAGCTGGTCGAGGTCGGCACCACCAACCGCACCCACCTGCGCGACTTCGAAGCCGCGATCGGCGCGAAGACCGCGCTGGTGATGAAGGTGCATGCGAGCAACTACGCGATCGACGGCTTCGTCGCCAGCGTGCCGATCGCCGAACTCGCGGCGCTGTGCAAGAGCAAAGGCGTGCCGTTCGCCGAAGACCTCGGCAGCGGCTCGCTGATCGACATGACACGCTGGGGCCTGCCGGCCGAGCCGACGCCGCAGCAGTCCATCGCCGCCGGCGTCGACGTCGTCACCTTCAGCGGCGACAAGCTGCTCGGCGGCCCGCAGGCTGGCCTCATCGTCGGCGACAAGGCGCTGATCGCCAGGATCAAGAAAAACCCGCTGAAACGCGCGTTGCGGCTGGACAAGATGACCATCGCCGCGCTCGAAGCGGTGCTGAAGCTCTACCGCGACCCCGACCGCCTGGCGCAACGTTTGCCGACGTTGCGCCTGCTGACGCGGCCGCAGGCCGAGATTCAGGCGGTGGCCGAGCGCGTGGCGTCCGCGCTCGCCACGGCGCTCGGCGACGCCGCCACGGTGCTAGCGCTGCCGTGCAAGAGCCAGATCGGCAGCGGCTCGCTGCCGGTGGACCGTCTGCCGAGTGCCTGCGTGGCCATCGGCCCGCCGCCCGGCGCCAGACGCGCCGGCAGCTTCCCCGACCGGCTGGCCGATGCGCTGCGCGCTTTGCCGCGGCCGGTGATCGGCCGCGTCGAAGACGGTTTGCTGCGACTGGACATGCGCTGCCTCGAAGGCGCGGCGCAGGAACGGGCGTTCACGGCGCAGTTGGCCCAACTGACGCTGCGTCGCGCCAGCTGACGACGGCTCGCGCGCTGCACGCGCGATCCCCCGAGGCGCCTCGGTCTAGCGTTCGATGCTCGCGCGCTGCCGCGCCAGATCGTCCTCGCGCAGCGTGACGCAGACCGGGTCGCCCTGATGCTCGGGCTTGCTGCACTCGCGGGCACTGCAGAAGTGCCGGCTGATCGCGCCGCCCGACGCCGAACAGGCGTCGACGACGCTGCGCCGCGTGTTCAGCGCAAGCTGCACCGTCTGTGAGCGCGCCTGCTCGGCCACGGCACGCTGGCGGGCCTGCTCGGCGAGTTGTTGCTGCTGCTGCTGCGCGCGCTCGGCTTCGCGCTGTTGCGCCAGTTGCAGGCGCTGTGACTCCTGCACCGCTGCGCGCTCCTGGGCCAGCTGAGCGCTTTTGCGGCGGGCCTCGGCGAGTTGTCTGGCGCGGTCCCTGCGCGCGGTGTCATCGGCCGACGGGCCTGCCGCCGCTGCCGCCGTGTCGACCCTCGCCGGCTGGGCCGCGGGCAGCGCAAAGGCAGAGGGCGTCGCCGCTGGCGCAGCGATGCTGCCCGGCGCGACCTGCGCTGCGATGACAGGCCTCTCGATCGCAGCCGGCAATGGCGATGGCGACGCCGGCGTCACCGCCAGCACAGGCGTGCCGTCTGCCGTCAGACCAGCGGTGCGCGGGTCGTTGCCGGCGCCTCTGTTCCACATCGACGCGCTGCCCAGCACCACCAGGCCGCCAAGCAGCGCCAGCAACATGCCGCTGGCGCCGAGCCCCTGCGCGGGGCTGCGCAGGTTCTGCGCGGCAATGCGGTCCAGCTGCGACATCGCCACCGATTCACGCGACGGCACCACCGGTCCGCGGCGCGACACCGGGCCGGCAGCCGGGGCACGCTGCGCGAAGAGGGTGAGAAGGGTCAACTGCATGTCCAAGTCGAGAGCGGTTTGTTGTGCCAGTCACCGCAGGATAGACGGACGATCATCATTGCGAGCGCCGGGTCGCCACCTGAATTCGTGTTTCCACCTAAACCGAGGGGCGCGCAACCGTGCAGGCAAGCAGCTACTCGATCATGTCGAAGCCCTGCGTCTCGACCTGCACGAAAGCGCGCGTGAACGCCGCCAATGCGGCGTAGAGCCTGGCCCGCGGGTGTTGCTCCACGGCATCGCACAGCGAGCCGGCGACCCAAGGCTGGAGGTGATCGCGAAAGAAGCGGCGCTGGCGCTCGAGGTTGCACACCGCCACGTCGTCGCCGGCGATCAGGTAGCGCATGACTTCGAACAGGAACGAGACATGGTCTTCGGTTTCGCCGATGGCGCTGTCGCGCGCCAGGCCGAGCTCGGCCAGATCGGTGCGCAGCGCCACCAGCGGTTTTTCGTTGAGTGCGCCGGCCAGGTGGTGCGAGCCGTAGAGCAGGATGTCGGGCTTGCCGATGCCGATGAAAAGCGCCTCGTATTCCTCGCCCGCCGCCTGCTCGCCGCCGGCGCGCATGGCCGCCACCAAATCCTGCCAAGGCGTTTCGAGAAACGCGCCGCGCTGCGGCGCTTCGGTGACGGCGACGGCGAACTGCTCGAACAGCGCCGCATCGGGCGGCGCAAACCACAGCCGCGCCAGCAGGCCGTAGAGCTCGGCGCGCTGTAGCTCTTCGCCTTCGTCGCGGTCGATGAGGCGGATCTCGTTGTCGGCGCGGCTCACAGGTCGGTGATCCTGACTTCGCTGGGGTTCGTGTGGATGTCGATGACGCGGCAGTCGCCGCACATCTTCAAGCGCTCGGCCGCAACGCCCTGGAACATCGAGTGGCCGGCGAGTTTGCCGATCATCGACTCGATCGCTTTCATCGTGCCGAAGGGCTTGCCGCATTTGATGCAGGCGTAAGGCTGGGCTTCGTTCAAGACGCGCAGTTGCTTGCGCGCCTTGCCGCCATCGGCCAGCCACAGCCGCGGTTCGAGCGCAAGCGCGTCTTCGGGGCAGGTGGTGACGCACAGGCCGCACTGCACGCAGTTCTTTTCGATGAAGCGCAGCTGCGGCGCCTCGGGGTTGTCGGCCAGCGCGGCTTCCGGGCAGGCGCCGACGCACGACAGGCACATCGTGCACTTGTCCTTGTCGATCGCCAGCGTGCCGAACGGCGAACCTGCGGCAGGCAAGGCGATCGACTCGGCTGCTCGTGGCGCCTGTGCGAGCAAATGATCGATCGCCAGATCGAGCGTGGCGCGCTTGTCGGCCTGCGGTGACAAGGTTGCAGCCTTGCCCACGGCCTGCGCGGCAGGCGCTTGCAGCGCCGCATCGAGCGCGCGCGCGTCGGTGGCTTCGATCAGGCGCAGATGCGTGCCCCCATAGCCGAGTCCGCTCAGAATCGCCTGCGCCAGGGCCATCTGCTGTGCCAACGCAACCCGGTACTCAGGCGCTTCTTCGTCGGTGACCAGCACCCAGACGTCGCTCGCGCCGAGCGCAATCGCCGCCAGCCACAAGTCGATGCCGATGCTCGCCGTGTGCCAGACCGCCAGCGGCAGCACACGCGCCGGCACGCCGCGCACCGACTTGTCCGTGCGCGCACCGCGGCCGAGCCCATCGACGAGTTGCGTGCCGGCGCCCTGGCTGTGGATCAACAGCGCAGCGTTCTTGCCGCCGGCCCTGGCATAGGTGCCCAGCAGCGCGCGCAGCAGCTTGCCCTGGTCCACCGTGTTCGGTGTCGCGTAGGCCAGCGCGCCGCTCGGGCAGACCGTTGTGCAGGCGCCGCAGCCGATGCACAGGTACGGGTTGACGGCGATGCCGCCGCCCTGCCCGCCGGCGTCCGGCGTCACCGGCTCGGCGCGGTTGCGCCGCTGCGGCGCCGTGCTCGTCTTGCCCTTCAGCGACGCCTCGCTGCGAATCGCTTGCGCCGAGCAGACGTCGATGCAGGCCGTGCAGCCGATCTGCTCGTTGCGGCTGTGCGCGCACAGCTTGGGCTTGTAGGCAAAGAACTTGGGCTTGTCGAACTCGCCGACGAGGTCGCGCAGTTTCAACACCGCATCGAACAGCTTCGTCTCATCACCGCCGGCATGGAAGTAGCCCTGCGGCGGCGCATGCTGCGTGAACGCCGGGGCGCTGCGCAGATCGAGCACGAGATCGAACGACGCCGTGGTGTCCTGCGCGGCACGCTGGAAGTCG
>JANNJX010000528.1:0-2032 GCA_031396005.1 Burkholderiales bacterium | reverse complement strand
ACATGCGTGATCGCCATGTCCCAGTCATCGACGACGACGGCGAAGTTGTAGGTCGGCACGCCATCTGGCCGGACGATGATCAGGTCGTCGATCTCGGTGTTGGAGATGGTGATGTCGCCTTTGACCAGATCGTGCCAATGCACGCTGCCGTGCTGCGGGTTCTTGAAACGGATCACTGGCGGCACGCCCTCGGGCACCGGTGGCAGCGGCTTGCCTCGTTCAGGCCGCCACTTGCCGTCGTAATGCGTCTTCTCGCCGCGCTCGCGCTGCGCCTCGCGCATCGCGTCGAGCTCGTCGGGCGTGCAATAGCAGCGGTAGGCGTGGCCCGACGCGATCAACTGCTCGGCGACGGCCTGATAACGCGCCAGGCGCTGCATCTGGTAGATCGGGCCTTCGTCGTGATCCAACCCCAGCCACTTCATCGACGCCAGAATCTGCGCGACTGAGTCCTGCGTCGAGCGCGCGACGTCGGTATCTTCGATGCGCAGGACGAACTGCCCGCCGTGATGCCGCGCGTAGGCCCACGAGTAGAGCGCGGTGCGGGCGGTGCCGAGATGCAGAAAACCCGTGGGTGAGGGAGCGATGCGGGTGCGAACGGTCATGCCAAGCCACGCAGGAGATCGCCCTTGATGTCTTCCACATCGTCGAGCCCGACCGCGAGTCGGATCATCCCCTGCGTGATGCCGGCAGCCTGACGCTGCGCTTCGGTCAAGCGGCCGTGCGATGTGGACGCCGGGTGCGTGATCGTGGTCTTGGTGTCGCCGAGGTTGGCGGTGATCGAGCAAATGCGCGTGGCGTCGATGACCTTGAACGCTCCTTCGCGGCCGCCGCGGGCGATGAAGGACACGACAGCGCCACCCTGCCCCGACTGCTGCGCCATCGCCAGCTTGTGCTGTGGATGCGATTCGAGGCTCGGGTGATACACGCGCTCGATCATGGCCTGCGCTTCGAGCCAGCGCGCCACCGTCAACGCCCGCTCGCTTTGCGCACGCACGCGCAGCGACAGCGTCTCCAGGCCCTTCAACACCACCCAGGCGTTGAACGGCGACATGCTCATGCCGGCGCTGCGCATCGTCGGCACGAGCTTGTCGTTGATCAACGCCTCGCTGCCGCACAGCGCGCCGGCAATCACCCGGCCCTGGCCGTCGAGAAACTTGGTGCCGGAATGCATGATCACGTCGGCCCCGAGTTCGATCGGGCGTTGCAAGGCCGCGGTACAGAAGCAGTTATCGACACACAGCAGCGCACCGGCTTTCTTCGCCATGTCAGCGAGCGCCGCAATGTCGCAAACCTCGGTCAGCGGGTTCGTCGGCGTCTCGGCGAAGAGCAGTCTGGTGTTCGGCTGCACCGCCGTCTGCCACTCATCGACATTCGTTTGCGAGACGAAGGTCGTCTGCACGCCGTACTTGGCGAAGTCCTGGAACAGCTTGATGGTCGAGCCGAACACCGACTGCGAGCAGACCACATGGTCGCCGCTTTTGAGCGTGCCCATAATCAGCAGCAGGATCGCCGCCATGCCGCTGGCGGTGCCGATCGCCGCTTCGCAGCCTTCCATCGCTGCGAGACGGCGCTCCATCATCGTCACTGTCGGGTTCGAGAAGCGCGAATAGACGAAGGCTTCCTCTTCGTTGGCGAAACGCGCCGCCGCGGTGGCCGCATCCGGGTGAACGAACGAGCTGGTCAGAAACAGCGCTTCGGAGTTTTCGCCCCACTGCGAGGGCGGCAGGCCCTCGCGCACAGCCAGCGTGTCCAGGCGCGCGTCGGCGGGCAGCTTTGTCTTCGGCAGCTTCTTCACGATCCCTCCGCGCTCTGCAAGGCCAGACGCGAGCGGTCTTCGTCCTCTTCCTCTTCGAACTGCAAGCGACGCTGCGCTTCCATCGTCGCGAAGTCGGCGTCGGTGACGTCGCCGGTGATGTAGCGGCCGTCGAAGCAACTGGCCTCGAAGCTGACGAGCTTCGGATTGAGTGCGCCGACGACGCGCTTCATCGCATCGATGTCCTGATAAATCAACGCATCGGCGCCGATGAACTCG
>JANNJX010000346.1:0-1769 GCA_031396005.1 Burkholderiales bacterium | reverse complement strand
CGGGCGCTTGAGGTAGTGGTAGCCATACGGCGGCTCGTAGACCTGGTAGGTCACGAGCGTGTCGTTGGACCAGTACGACGCGGTCGGGTCGAGGTGGCGCGGCGTGTTTTCGACCATCGCCGAGTACAGCGTGTTCTCGGCAGCGGCGCTCTTCGGCCAGGGGCTGTTATCGCAGGCGGTCAGGCCTGCCGACAACGCCGCAAACAGCGCCGCGCGGACGAGCGGTTGCCAATGGATGATCGGTGCGCGCATGCGCCGTACTCCTCGCAGAAACCAAATCGCCCCACGCGTCGGCCGCTCGTGGCAGCCGACAACGCAAGGCGCAAAAAGATTCTAGCGTTGCGAACGGCGCCGGCCCGGCAGTGCTTTCACCAGCCGATGAAGGCCTCGCGGCCCTGGGTGGCCAGCGTCACGCGTGCGCCGACGGGCAGCGTGACCTTGGTCGGCACGTGGCCGAAAGGCAGGCCGTCGAGCACCGGCGTCTTGGTCACCGCGCGCACCTTGTGCAACATCGACTGGACACCGTAGCCACGGTCCAGCGGCGACTTCTTCCAATCGCTGATCTCGCCGACGACGATCGCGCGCTGCGCATCGAGCACGCCCGCCTGGTGCAGTTGCAGCAGCATGCGCTCGACGCGGTACGGGTGTTCGTTCACGTCTTCGACGAACAGGATGCCGCCCTTGATCTTGGGCCAGTGCGGCGTGCCCAGCAGCGACACGATCATCGCCAGGTTGCCGCCCCACAGCGTGCCTTTCACGTCCAGCCCGTCGAAGCCCGCACCGCAACGAAAGCCCACTGCCTCGAGCGAGCCGTCCATTGCTTCGACGAAGCAGGCCGCGGTGACTTCATCGACCGCGTCGACGCGGCGCTCCCCATGCTCCTCGGCCATGCGGCCGAAGTCGTAGCACGCCATCGGCCCGGCCCAGGTGCGGGTGTTGCCATGGGCCAGCGCGGCGAGCTGGAACGCAGTGAAATCGCTGTGGCCGACCCAGCGCGTGCCACGCTCGGCGCTTTTGCCGATCTTCTTCCAGTCGATGCGGCCGAGCAGCCGCGTCAGGCCGTAGCCGCCGCGCGTGGCCATGGCGATCGACGCGCCCGATGCCGCGGCGCGATGGATCGCCGCCAGCCGCGTTTCATCGTCACCGGCAAAGCGTTCGTGGCGGGCCAGTGCGCTGTCGTCGCTGCGCACATCGAAACCCAGAGCGGCCAGGCGCTGCGCCGTGCGGCGCAGCAGCGCCTTCTGCGCCACGACCCCGGAAGGAGAAAACAGCAGCAGCGACGAGCCGGCGTCGCTCAACCCCAGGCCCCGAACTCGGACTCGATCACTTCGGGCACCGGCAGCAACTCGGCGTTCGGCGAGGCGTCGCGTGCAGCCTTGATGGCGGCACGCCGCTCGACGAAAAAGTCGCGCAGCATCGTGCCGGCCGCGTCGGCGAGCAACCCGCCTTGCGTGTGCGTGTGGTGGTTGAGCTTGGGGTTATCGAACAGGTTCAGCACCGAACCGACGGCGCCGGTCTTCGGGTCCGCCGCCGCAAAAACGATGCGGCCGATGCGCGCATGCATCAGCGCCATCGCACACATGGCGCAGGGTTCGAGCGTGACGTAGATCGTGCAGCCGGGCAGACGGTAGTTGCCGAGCAGTTGCGCCGCGTGGCGCACGGCCACGATCTCGGCATGCGCCGTCGGGTCGTTGGTGGTGATCGGCCGGTTGTAGCCGGTGGCGATGACCTGCGGCACACCGTCGGCCATGTGCGTGATCACGGCGCCG
>JANNJX010000316.1:0-3451 GCA_031396005.1 Burkholderiales bacterium | reverse complement strand
CTGCGCCGGCAGACCGTGGAGCATGTGTTCGGAACGATCAAGCACTGGATGGGCTCGACGCACTTCCTCACTCGCACGCTGGCCAACGTCGGCACCGAGATGAGTCTTCACGTGCTGGCCTACAACCTCAAGCGCGTGTTGGGCATCCTGGGTATTGCCAAAACGATGAAGGCGATGACTCTGGTAGGGGCGTGAGCCCGTAGCAGCCGTGGTCACTATTGGCTAGGCAGCGTCCAGCGCGGTGACGCCGAGGTGGTACTCGTCAATGGGTCTGAACGTTGCGGCGATCGAAGGATCGGACGTCTGGCGCGTGCTGATCGACAGCGTGCAATCGCAAGCGAACCGGCTCGCAACAGCGCTCGTGCATGACGATTGCCGTCTTGTGCAACTTAGCGCAAGGGCCATCGCGATTTTCCTTGTGCAACGTTGCGCAAGCGCGCCCACTGGCCCGATTCCACGGTCGCTCAAAGCGGCCGACCGTCGCTCGCGACCGCAGCCGTAGCGCACTCCAGCGCATCAGCCAAGGGGACGATGATGAGACGCGATGATCTGCTCCACGACGTACAGCGCCGCAGGACGGTGGCGCTGATCGGCGCCACTTCGGCGCTCGCCGCGTTGCCGCGATTCGCGCGTGCACAGGCGCAGCCGATCAAGGTCGGCGTTGTCTTGCCGCTGTCGGGCGCGAACATGCCGTTCGGCGTCAACTCGCGCAATGGGATCGAGCTGGTCGCCGATCAGATAAATGCCTCGGGCCGAATCAAGGCGCTCGGCCGTACGCAGATCGACCTCGTCGCCGCCGACGCCACGTCGACGCCGACGGTGGCGGCGGACGCCGCGGAGCGCCTGATCGTGCAAGACGGGTGTGTCGCGCTGATCGGCGCATTCGCCTCTGCGCTCACGATCGCGGTTTCCGAGGTGACCGAGCGGCACGGCATTCCGCTGCTGACGATGTCGTTCTCCGACCTGATCACCGGCCGCGGCTTCAAGAACGTGTTCCAGGTCGTGTCGAAGGGGTCGGCGATCGGCAAGGCGCAGTTCGACTACGCGATCCAGATCGCGGCAGCCGCCGGCGAGAAGATCGAACGCGCCGCCATCATGTACGAGGACACCGCCTATGGCACTTCGCAGGCCGCCGGTCTGCGAGGCGCGGCCAAGGCAGCGAACGTGCAGCTCGTGATGGACGACGCCTACTCGCTCGGTATCACCGACGTCGCGCCGATGATCGACAAGTTGCGCAACTCCTCTGCGCAAGTCGTGTTCCCGGTGTCCTACCTCGGCGACAGCCTGCTCATCATCCGCACGATGCGCCAGCGAAGCATCGACCTGCCGGTCATCGGCGGCGCGGCTGGCTACGTCATCCCGGAATTCGTCAAGGGGCTGGGCGAGTTCTCCGACAACGTCTTCTCGATCTCACCCGTCAACCACGATCTCGCGCCCGAGTTCACCGACGGTTTCCGCAAGCGCTACGGCTACTTCATGGTCCACGAGGCGATCGAGCATGCAGTCTGCATGGAAGTGCTCGTGCAGGCGATGGAAGTCGCCAGATCGGCCAAGCCGCTCGACATACGCAACGCGCTCGCTGCGACGCAGTTCACCGAGCGCTGGGCAAAGGCGATGACCGGCGGCGCCGTCAAGTTCGACCCGTCCGGCCTCAATGTCAACGCGACGCCGGTGATGGTTCAATGGCAGAGGGGCGAGCTGGCCACGGTCTGGCCGCGCGACCTGGCCAAGGCGAAGCCGGTCTGGCGAGGCAGAGCCGTCTGACTTGGCCTCGTAGCGACGCAGAGCGTTCAGACGCGCCCTGGCACTGGGAACTTCGTGCCTTGGCATCTTTGGATTGGCGATCAGCAGGTGGACCAGTCGGTCGTCCCGGCCATCCCAGCAACGAGCAGGTGCTGAATTTAGGCCGAGCTGCTGTCAGCTGCAAGAATTGATCGGAGCGTGAAGTACGGCGAGGATCATCTGTCGGGAAGCGGCCTGTCGCGAATGCTCGCAACTGGCCCGTGCCTTGCCACAGGGGAGCCGTCGAGCGACAGTCCGGTCTGCGGCACATTGCTGACGCCCGTCGAGCCGGAGTTCAACTCACACAACGGGTCGTCTTCGACCGCACGGTCATTCGGTGGACTCGCGGGACGGCCAGGAGCGGCCGCTCAGCCGAGCGCCAAGTACCATGGCTGAAACCGGCCGCTCAATGCCTTCAGCGCCGGGGCCGCGGTCATGGGCGTGGCGATGGGGCATTGCCGACCTGGGCACGGTTCACTCTTACAACGGCCTCCAACAGTCGTTCACGCTCGAGCAGCGCACGGTCGAGCGCTTGGTGGTGCAGTTGAAGGCGTTCTTGCGCTTCTTCGAGAAACCGTTGCTGCCTCTCATGGACAGGCTGCGGTCGTTCGATGACATGGATCGGCTGATCCATGCAGGCTGGCCGCGACCTGCGCCAGCGCATGGTCGGCGAACAGCGGACCCGCGCCCGGATACGCTGACACCGCGCCCGTCCCGAGCCCGGCGGCGAAGCGCGCAGCACGCCGCCCAGCGACTTCGGCTGCTCGGGCGGGAGAACGGCCGAGATCGCTTGCCCGCCCAGCTATCGCGGCAGCGCTTCCTGGGTTTGTGGATTCAGGCGGTCGAGACGTATCGCGCCGGCCCGCGCCTTGTCGCTCAGGTTGTAGATGCGCAGGCCGGCCGTGATGTCGCTCTCGTAGATGAAGTTGTTGTACCAGTAGGTCGACCAGGCGCCGCCGAGCTGGCAGGTCGCCGCGGGCGGGTCGGTGCAGAAAGAGCCCGGCCCGAGCGACGCGGGGTCGCTCCAGCCCACCGTCGCCGGGTTGGCCGGGTCGGTGAAATCGACCACCCAGGTTCCGGCCTGGTAATGGCCGCCCACCGCGATATACCGGCCGCTGCGCAGCGGCACGATGTTGTAGTTGTGGATCGTGCAGTTCTCGTCCGCTCCCTGGCTGCGCGGGAGCACCCACTGGCCGAGCTTCGCGCCGGTGGCCGCGTCGTAAAAGAACATGCTCTTGTCCACTGCGGGGTCGCCCGCCTCGCACTCGGCTTGGGCACCACCGCCAGGCTCCCAGCCGGCCGCGATGACCCGGCCGTCCCACGTGAAGGTGGCCGAATGCCAGCGGCCGTTGGTCGTCGACTGCCCCACTCCCGGCTCGGTGATCGAGAACAGCAGGGCTGGATCGCGCCGGTTGCTGATGTCCCAGACGTTGATCGTGTCCGCGCTCGCGCACGCCGCCCTGTTGATGCCGCCGAGGATCACTCCGGCGTCATGGCAGCCGGTGCGAACCGCCGGGTCGGTGGGACCCGCGAGAGGCTCGCGGTGGATCAGGCTCGCGGCGGCTGGATTGGCCAGCGGCACCGCGATGATGTCCATGAAGTCGCCGAGCGTGTTCTGCTGTGCGGTCGTCAGCCCGTCGCCGCAGCCCGCGCTGCTCGAGTTGTTGCT
>JANNJX010000311.1:0-2776 GCA_031396005.1 Burkholderiales bacterium | reverse complement strand
CATCGGCCCCACCGGCGTCGAGATGGAAGCGCTGACCGCCGTGCAGGTGGGCCTGCTGACGATCTACGACATGTGCAAGGCGGCCGACCGCGGCATGGTGATCGGCGATGTGCGGCTGCTGGAAAAGCGCGGCGGCAAGTCCGGCGAGTGGAGCGCGGCGGCTACCTGAAATCGCGCCAGGTGAAGGTGCGAGTTGGCGGCGTGCACTGAAACGGCTTCTCGGCCACGGCCGCGTCGTCGCAAGGCGCGAAGAATTCTTTCGAATTCGCGTTACCGAATTCGCGCAGGCGCGCCGCGATGTACTTCGCGCGCTCCACGTCACCCTGTGCCGCCAGGCCGTTGGCCCAGGCCATCATCAGCCGGGTGTCGAGCAGGAAATGCGGCGCGCGCTCGAACACGCCCGGCAGCGTGCCGGCGCCGTCGATCGTCGTCACCAGCGCGTAGTCGGCGTGGTGGGCGAAGAACCAACTGTGCCTGCCTTCGACGATGCGATCGGCCAGCGTGGCCGTGCTGTCGATCGGCGGCGAGAAGATGGCGACGACTCTTTTGTAGTCCCACACCGTGGCCGCGGCGGCCAGCATCATCGCCACGCCGGCCAAAGCCATCCACGGCGACGGTTTGGGCCCCTGCGGTGAGTCACCGCCGCCCAGGCACAGGCCCCAGGCGAACGCCGTCGGCAGCAGGAAGTAGGCGTACCAGAGCGGGTACTCGAGCTGGCTGTGCAGCGCCATCAGCAGCACCATCACCAGCGCGGCGCGACGCGCCACGCCTTGGCTGCCGTCGATGCGTCGACTGCGGTCGAACGCCTGCCACAGTCCCCACATCAGCAACCCCAGCACCAGCAGAGCCAGCGGAAGGCCCAACTCCACCGCCAGATGCAACGCCAGACTGTGCGTGTGGTCGAAGAACTGCGTGTTGCGATCGGGAAACGGCGTCAGCGTCCAGGCAAAGTTGAACTCGCCGAAGCCGACGCCGAACCACGGGTTCTGCGCGATCACGACGAGCGTGTCGCGCCAGATCGCCCAGCGCCCGCTCGAGTAGTCCTGGCTGTCGCCAAGCCGGGTCGATGCGCCGAGCGCGCCGGTGTCGAGCAGCGACGATATCCATCCGAGCAGCAACCAACTGACCAGGCAGATCAACGGCGAGAGGAGCAGCAAGCCGCGTGGAGCGCGCGACAGCCGTCGGTCAAACACTCCCCATGCCACCAGTACCGTCACGCCAAGCAGCCCGGTGCGCGAGCCGGACAGTACGACGCCGAAGAGCATCAGCGCGAACAGGACGCCGAGCGCCACTCTGCCGGCGGCATGGCGGCGCAGTGCGGCTGTCTCCAACATCGGCACCACGGCCACCGCCGACCACAACAGCAGCGTGCTCAGATGATTCGGCTGGCGCAGGTTGCCGACCGCACGGCCCGGCATGCCGGTGCGCGCGATCCAGGGGCCGTCCACCGCGTCGGGTGCAAACACCTGCACCACTCCGATGAGCACGCAGACAACGCCGGTTACCAGCCACGCGGCGAAGAAGCTGGCGCACAACAGCGGCGATGAGCGCACCCCGGCGCCGGCACAAAGCACAAGCGCAGACAGCAGGCACATCGCCGAGGCGCTCATGGCCAAGCCGGAGGGCAGTCCGCCCGCGATGCTGGAGAGCAGCGCC
Organism: Burkholderiales bacterium; assembly: GCA_031396005.1. Classification (GTDB taxonomy): domain Bacteria; phylum Pseudomonadota; class Gammaproteobacteria; order Burkholderiales; family Burkholderiaceae_C; genus CADEEN01. The sequence goes on along the minus strand of JANNJX010000311.1, from coordinate 1,120 downwards.
GCTGCCGCCATCAGCATCAGCGCAGCCAGCGGCGCTGCACTGCGCGCCACGGCGTTGCGCCAAGGCGCGGCGCCATGGCCGGGGACAGCCAGCAGCAACAGCGCCAGTCCCCACCCGCCGATTGCGGTGGCCTGGTTCAACGCCGTTGGCGACGGCGGCAGGTTGTGCGCCAACAGCGCCGGCAGGCCGACAGCGATGCAGAGCGCCGCGGACAGTGCCATGCCGGCCGGGCGAAAGGGAATGGGGGCAGCAGGCAAGGTCGAGCCAGCGGTCAATGGCCTCGCGGCCGACGGCGCTGATTCTCGCGGCAAGATTCGCGGACTGATCGCTGCCGCGTCGCGCGGCGGCTGCCTGCCAACCCGCGAGCTACTTCACTTCTGCGCGTAACCCACGACCGCACCGTCGGCGGCATCGGTCAACAGCACATGGTCCGTGCGCCGCGCAAGGATCGGCAGGTAGCGCAGCGTGTCCGCCGGCCGCCCCGCGGCTTCGATCGCCCGGTCGAGGCGCTCGCGCGCGGCGGCATCGAGGCCCTGACGCAACTCGCTTACGGGCCGGCCCGCCTTGGCCCAGGCGGCGTCGGTCTGGTCCAGCGGCAGCCAGAACTGCGGGCGCACGCCGATGCCCGACTCGCCCATCTTCGCGATCGTCGCTTCCCACGCTTCCTCCTGACGCGGCTCTCGCACGGCCAGGCGATGCGGGCCGGTCCACGGCAGCGTCTGCAGTCCGGGCGGGGCCTTGGCCAGTTCCTCCGGGGTCAGGTCAAAGGCGCGGATGACACGCACCTGGGTGTTTTCTTCGAGCACCACGGCCACCGGTCGGGCCTGGGCCACGGCGTACAGGCCATAGGCCAGGCCGGCCACCTGAAGCAGACCGACCACGGTCAGGTCACGAAGCAATTCAGCACGCGGCTTGGCGGGATTGAAGACCGTGAGCGTGAGCAGCGGACCCAGGGTGACATCGACCGCCATCACCAGCAGGAAGAGCTCCTGGCCGCCCGAAACCACGCGGTACGGCGCGGGGTACCAAAGAAGGAAGACGAGCCACGCCACGGCAGCGGCGAGGGCAACGCTGAGGGCCAGGTGAACGAGGGCGGCACGAAGTCGGCGGTTCATGGTGC
>JANNJX010000289.1:0-9019 GCA_031396005.1 Burkholderiales bacterium | reverse complement strand
CTCTGATGCCCGTGATCCGCATCCTCCCCCACGCCGAGTACGCGCCCGAGGGCAAGTCGATCGAAGCGGCCTCGGGCACGTCCTTGTGCGAAGCGATGCTGGAGCACGGCGTCGAGATCGAGCACGCCTGCGAGATGAGCTGCGCTTGCACAACCTGCCACGTCATCGTGCGCGAAGGCTTCAACTCGCTCGGCGAGATGGACGAAAGCGAAGAGGACCTGCTCGACCGCGCCTGGGGTCTGGAGCCGACATCGCGCCTGTCATGCCAAGCGATCGTCTCGAACGCGGACGTGACGCTCGAGATCCCGAAGTACTCGATCAACCACGCCAAAGAGAAACACTAGATTTTGTGGTCGGCGCCGAACACGGTGCGCAGCCAATCGCCCACCGGGCGGATCGTCGTGTCGAAGAACGAGTCGGTTTCGTCTTCGCGATCGACCAGCACGCCCATGCCGTCGAGCATCAGCAGGAACTGCCGGACTTCGGGCCTGGTGCCGCCGCTGGACAAGACCAGAGCGGACAGGCTCATGTAGCGGTGCGACAGGTCGCTGAGCATGCGGCGGTACACCGTGCGGTGGTACGTCGCAGGCAGTTCAGGCCATGCCGCCAGCTTGTATTGCTTCATGTTCGATCGGGTCAGCCGCGCAGTGCTGCTGGTCCTCAAGGCTCCTTGATCCAAGGTTACATTCGACCGATGTTGGCAACCAAGGACTTACGAGGATTCCCAGGGTTTGTTCTGATGCGAACGTGTGTCGGTTTGAAAGCGCTGTGGTGAAGTTCACAACGTGCGCCTCACATCTGTAACCGCGGCATGAAGGTCCTCGGCATCGAATCGTCTTGCGACGAGACCGGCGTGGCGCTGGTGCAGGCCGATGGTCAGACCGTGCCCCGTCTGCTGGCGCACGCATTGCACAGCCAGGCCGACATGCACGAGGCGTTCGGCGGTGTCGTGCCCGAGTTGGCGTCGCGCGATCACATCCGGCGCGTGCTGCCGTTGGCGCGGCAGGTGATGCAGCAGGCCGGCTGCACGCTGGGCGAAGTCGACGTCGTGGCCTACACGCGCGGGCCTGGTCTGGCTGGTGCGCTGCTCGTCGGCGCCGGGGTTGCCGCATCGCTGGCTGCGGCCTTGGGCAAGCCGCTGGTCGGTGTGCATCACCTCGAAGGGCACTTGCTGTCGCCGTTCCTGTCGGCTGATCCGCCGCGATTTCCCTTCGTCGCCTTGCTGGTCTCCGGCGGCCACACCCAGCTGATGCGCGCGCAAGGCGTCGGCGAGTACGAGCTGTTGGGCGAGACGATCGACGATGCTGCCGGCGAGGCTTTCGACAAGAGCGCCAAACTGCTCGGCCTGGGCTACCCCGGCGGGCCGGCGCTGGCCCGGCTCGCGCAGCAGGGCAATGCGGCCGCGTTCGCTCTGCCGCGTCCACTGCAGCACAGCGGCGATCTGGAGTTTTCGTTCGCAGGCTTGAAGACCGCCGTGTTGACGCAGGTGCGCAAGTGCGAAGCCGGCTCGCCCGCTGCGTCGTGGCGCGCTGACCTGGCGGCAGCCACCGAGGCCGCGATCACCGAGGTGCTGGTGAAGAAGTCGACGCGTGCGCTGCGCGACACCGGCTTGTCGCGGCTCGTCGTGGCCGGCGGTGTCGGCGCCAACACGCGACTGCGCGAGCAATTGAACGCCGCCTGCGCCAAGGTGCGAGCGCAGGTGCACTACCCTGAGCTGCACCTGTGCAGCGACAACGGCGCGATGATCGCGCTGGCCGCGGCGATGCGCGTGCAGGCCGGGCGCACGCAGCCGCAGCGCGACCTCACGTTCGAGGTGAGGCCGCGTTGGGCGCTCGATCAGAGCGATTCGATCAGTTGATCGTCAACGGCTTCGACGCAGCAGTGCGCTTCTTGGCCAGCGTCAGCGACAGCACGCCGCTGTCGAGCTTGGCAAGCGACGCGTCCTGATCGACTTCCTGCGGCAGCGTGAAGCTGCGCGCAAAGCTCTGCGATGAACGCTCGCGGTAGATCAGGCGCTGGCCGTCTTTCTTCGCTTCGTCGCGCTGGGTTTGCGCGCTGACGCTGACGCGGCGGCCGTCGATCGTGATCTTCACGTCGTCCTTGGCCACGCCGGGCAGGTCGATGGCCACGCTATAGCCGCCTTCGGTTTCGGCCACGTCGAGCGAGGGGCTGCGCAGCGCCGGCTCGGCGCCGAATGCGTTGTCGAACAAGCGGTCGATGGACCGCGACAGATCGGATGCAGAGCGGGCAACAGGGACGAACAGCATGGTGAACTCCTAGAATGGTGGTGAGCGCCGATGTGGCCCGACATGTTGAGAGTGCCGGGCCGGCCCTCATGCCGCTGAAATTGGGAGCGGCTTTTTTGTTTTCAAGATCAAGAAATCAAGATGACCTCACTGTGCCTCCATCGACGCCACACGCTGGTGCTGGCCGCGGCCGCCGCCTGCGGTGTTGCCGTTGCCCAGACCACTACTGCGCCGCTTCGCGTTGCGCTGATCGAAGGCCTATCGGGACCGTTTGCAAATGCGGGCGAAGCGGTGTTTCGCAACCTGCTCTGGGCCACCGAGCGTGTCAACGAGCGCGGTGGCGTCAAAGTGGGCGGCGCGTCGCGGCGTCTGGAACTGGTGCGCTTCGACAGCGAGGGCACCACTGAGAAGGCGCTGGCGTTGCTGCGCGCGGCCATCGACCAGGACATCAGCTTCATCGCCCAGGGCAACAGCTCTGCCGCGGCCGCAGCGCTGATCGAAGCGCTGGACAAGCACAATGAGCGCGAGCCGCACAAGCGTGCCCTGCTGCTGAACTACTCGGCCGTCGACCCGACGCTGACCAACGAGCGCTGCAGTCCGTGGCATTTCCGCTTCGACGCCCATGCCGACATGCGGCTGGCCGCACTCGTCGAAGTGCTGCGCGCCGATGCGTCGCTTAAGAAGGTCTATCTGATCGGCCAGGACTACAGCTTCGGCCAGCATGTGGGCCGGCAGGCGCGGGCGATGCTCGCGGCCAAGCGGCCGGACATCGAGATCGTCGGCGACGAGTTGCACCCGCTGGGACGCGTCAAGGACTTCCTGCCCTACGCGGCGAAGATCCAGGCCAGCGGCGCGCAGGCGGTGCTCACCGGCAACTGGGGCAACGACCTGACGCTACTCGTGAAGGCGGCGCGCGAGGTCAGCGCGGGCGTCAGGTTCTACACCTTCTACGGCAACGCGCTCGGCGCGCCGGCGGCGATCGGCGAGGCCGGCGTCGGTGCCGTGTATGCCGTGGCCGAGTGGCATCCGAATGTCGGCGGCGCTGCATCGGATGCGTTCTACGCCGGCTTTCGCAAGCGCTTTGCCGAGCCGCGTGACGACTACGTGCATGTGCGCATGCAGGCGCTGGTCGAGATGCTGGCGGCGGCGGTCGAGCGCGCGGGCAGCAGCGAAGCGCTGGCCGTGTCGCGGGCGTTGTCGGGGGCGCGATTCGATGGTCGCAATCTCGGCGGCTTTCACAACGCATCGATGCGCGCTGCCGACCACCAGTTGCAGCAGCCGGTGGTGGTCAGCGTGATGGAGCGCGTCGGCACACCCGGCGTCAAGCACGACGTCGAAGGTTCGGGCTTCGGCTTTCGCACCGTGCGCCGCTTCGAAGCCGGCGAAGTCGAGATGCCGACGACGTGCAAGATGCCGAGGATCGAGGGATGAGGCCGGCCATCCGCAACCTGCCTGCATCGCGCATCCGCGAGGTGGCGAACGCCGGCATCGGCCGCGACGACGTGCTCGCGTTCTGGTTTGGCGAGAGCGACGAGGTCACGCCCGACGCGGTGCGCGACGCGGCGACGCAGTCGTTGGCGCGCGGCGAAACCTTCTACGCGCACAACCTCGGCTTGGTCGAATTGCGCGAGGCGCTGGCCGCGTACACGAGCGCCTTGCACCGGTCGGTGGCCGTCGATCGCATCGCAGTCACTTCGTCCGGCGTCTCGGCGCTGATGCTGGCCACGCAGATGCTGGCCGGGCAGGGCGATGAGGTCGTCGCCGTGGTGCCGGTGTGGCCGAACCTGACGGCACAGCCGGCGATCATGGGTGCCACCGTCAAGCGCCTGTCGCTCGTGCCGCGTGACGGTGCGTGGACGCTCGACTTGCAAGCCCTGCTCGACGCCGTGACGCCGGCCACGCGCATGCTGCTCGTCAACGCGCCCAGCAACCCGACGGGCTGGACGCTCGAGCGCGTCGAGCAACAGGCCATCCTCGATCACTGCCGCCGCACCGGCACCTGGATCGTGGCCGATGAGGTTTACGAGCGCTTGTGGTTCGGCGAAGGCGCCTCCGCCCCGTCGTTCCTCGACATCGCGGAGCCCGACGACCGCCTGGTCGTCGTCCACAGCTTCTCCAAATCGTTCCTGATGACCGGCTGGCGGCTGGGTTGGATGGTCTTGCCGAACGGCCACTTGGACGCCATCGGCAAGCTGATCGAGTTCAACACCTCCTGTGCGCCGGTGTTCGTGCAGCGCGCGGGGCTGGCCGGGCTGAAGACTGCGCAAACCACCGTGCCCGCGCTCGCCACGCGCATGAAAGCCTGCCGTGACGCGCTGGTCAGCGGTCTGCAGCGCCTGCCCGCCGTTCAGGTCGCCAGCCCGCGCGGCGGGATGTACGCCTTCTTCCGCGCGCCGGGACTCTCAGACGACTCGCTGGCCTTCGCCAAGCGCCTCGTCGCCGAGCATGGCCTGGGCCTGGCGCCCGGCGTGGCCTTCGGTGACGAAGCCGAGGGCTGGCTGCGCTGGTGTTTTGCGTCCCGCGACCTGGCACGGCTCACCGAGGGGCTCGTCCGGCTGCAGCGGGCGCTGCGCCTATAATCTGTCGGCTTTCGTGAGAAGGCGCCAGCACGGCATGGGTCGGTTTCACCCGTGACCGCAAGTCAAAACCGGAAACCGCAGACAGTGATGGCCCATGCAACGTGGGCACCTGGGCGGTTTCCACGAACTCAGGAAATCGCGTTCATCATGTCCATGACCACCGCTCAGACCGCCGACGTCATCAAGGCCAACGCCCGTGGCGCCGCCGATACCGGCAGCCCCGAGGTCCAAGTTGCGCTGCTGACCGCACGCATCAACGAGCTGACACCCCACTTTAAGAGCCACGCCAAGGACCACCACGGCCGCCGCGGGTTGCTGAAGATGGTCAACCAGCGCAAGCGCCTGCTGTCTTATCTGAAAGACAAGGACGCCGACCGCTACACCGCGCTGATTCAAAAGCTCGGGCTACGCAAGTAAGACGCGACGCTCGGGGCAGCTAACGTTGCCCCGTTGTCGTTCATCGGAGATCCGGCCCGACGCGCTGCTCATGTCATTCCAACGCCGCTTCGTCCAAGAGCGTCACTGGAATGGCATCCCGCCGACGGCTCGCTCCTCCTTCATCACCTAAACAGGAGAGACCATGAGCATGTTCAACAAGGTCACCAAGAGCTTCCAGTGGGGCCAGCACAAGGTCACGATGGAAACGGGCGAGATCGCGCGCCAGTCCACGGGCGCTGTGCTCTTCGATATCGAAGGCACCGTCGTGCTGGCCACCGTGGTCGCGCGCACCGAAGCCAAGTCGGGGCAAGACTTCTTCCCACTGACTGTGGATTACATCGAGAAGACCTATGCCGCCGGCAAGATTCCCGGCAGCTTTTTCAAGCGCGAAGGCCGGCCGAGCGAACTCGAGACGCTGACGTCGCGCCTGATCGACCGCCCGATCCGCCCGCTCTTCCCGGACGGCTTCTTCAATGAAGTCCAGGTCGTGATCCACGTGCTGTCGCTGAACCCGGAAGTGCAGGCCGACATCGCCGCGCTGATCGGCACCAGCGCCGCACTGTCGATCTCCGGCATCCCGTTCAACGGCCCGATCGGCGCCGCGCGCGTCGGCTACATCAACGGCCAGTACGTGCTCAACCCAGGCAAGACCGAGCTGGCCACCAGCCAGTTGGACCTGATCGTCGCCGGCACGCAAGCCGCTGTGTTGATGGTCGAGTCCGAAGCGCAGCAACTGTCGGAAGAGATCATGCTCGGTGGTGTGGTCTTCGGCCACGATCAGGGCAACATCGCCATCGCCGCCATCAATGAGTTGGTGCGCGATGCCGGCAAACCGGAGTGGCAGTGGGCCGCTCCGGCCAAGGACGAAGCGTTCATCGCCAAGGTGAGCGGCCTGGCGCAGGACAAGATCAACGCGGCTTACCAGATTCGCAGCAAACAGGCGCGCACGCAGGCCACGCGCGCGGCGTATGCCGAGACGATGGAAGCGCTCAAGGCCGACGGCGTCGAATTCGACAAGGTCAAGGTCGAAGGCTTGCTGTTCGACATGGAAGCCAAGATCGTCCGCGGGCAAATTCTTGCCGGCGAGCCGCGCATCGACGGCCGCGATACCCGCACCGTGCGCCCGATCGAGATCCGCACCGGCATCCTGCCGCGCACCCACGGCTCGGCGCTGTTCACGCGCGGCGAGACGCAGGCCGTCGTCGTCGCCACGCTCGGCACCGACCGCGATGCGCAGCGCATCGACGCGCTGGCCGGCGAGTACGAAGAGCGCTTCATGCTGCACTACAACATGCCGCCGTTCGCCACCGGCGAAACCGGCCGCGTCGGTTCGCCCAAGCGCCGCGAAATCGGCCACGGCCGCTTGGCCAAGCGCGCGTTGGTGGCGATGCTGCCGACGAAGGAAGAATTCCCGTACTCGATGCGCGTCGTCTCCGAGATCACCGAGAGCAACGGCTCGTCTTCGATGGCCTCGGTCTGCGGTGGCTGCCTGGCAATGATGGACGCCGGCGTGCCGATGAAGGCGCATGTGGCCGGCATCGCGATGGGCCTGATCAAGGACGGCAACCGCTTCGCGGTGCTGACCGACATCCTCGGCGACGAAGATCACCTCGGCGACATGGACTTCAAGGTGGCGGGCACGACCAACGGCGTGACCGCGCTGCAGATGGACATCAAGATCCAGGGCATCACCAAAGAGATCATGAAGGTCGCACTGGATCAGGCCAAGGAAGCGCGTTTGCACATCCTGGGCAAGATGCAGGACGCCGTCGGCGGTGCGAAGACCGAGGTGAGCGTGTTCGCACCTCGCCTGTACACGATGAAGATCAACCCGGAGAAGATCCGCGACGTCATCGGCAAGGGCGGCTCGGTGATCCGCGCGCTGACGGAAGAAACGGGTTGCACCATCGACATCGGCGAAGACGGCACGATCACGATCGCGAGCACCGACAGCGACAAGGCTGCGTTTGCCCGCAAGCGCATCGAAGACATCACCGCCGAGGCGATCCCGGGCGAGATTTACGAAGGCCCGATCACGAAGATCCTCGACTTCGGCGCGCTCGTGCAGATCCTGCCGGGCAAGGACGGTCTGCTGCACATTAGCCAGATCGCGCACCAGCGCGTCGAGCGTGTCGAGGACTTCTTGAAGGAAGGCCAGATCGTCAAGGTCAAGGTGCTGGAGACCGACGAGAAGGGCCGCATCAAGCTGTCGTTGAAGGCGCTGCTCGACAAGCCGGAAGGCTATGTCGAGGAAGAGCGTCCGCGCCGCGACTTCGGGGACCGCGATCGCGGTGGCCGTGGCGGTGACCGCGACCGTGGTCCGCGTCGTGATCGCAACGACCGTCCGCCGCGAGCGGAGCAAAGTGGCGAGCGCGAGCCGCGCGCTGCTGAAGGCGAAACGGCCGCGCCGCCGCAGCCGGTGTCGCACGACGAACCGCAGTCCTGACCGGCGCCTCGATGCGCGCGATCGAGATCAGCCGCTTCGGCGCCCCCGAGGTGCTGCAGCAGACCACACGCCCCGACCCCGTCGCCGGGCCGGGTGAGGTGCTGATCCGCGTCGTTGCGTCGGGCATCAATCGGCCGGACGTGCTGCAACGCAAAGGGCTGTACCCGATGCCGCCGGGCGTGTCGGACCTGCCGGGCCTGGAAGTCGCGGGCACGATCGTCAGCGGCGATGGTGAGTTCAAGGCCGGCGACCGGGTGTGCGCGCTCGTCGCCGGCGGCGGTTACGCCGAGCTGTGTGCGGCGCCGATCGCGCAGACGCTGCCGGTGCCGCGCGGCCTGTCGGACATCGAAGCCGCGAGCCTGCCCGAGACGTATTTCACCGTCTGGCAGAACGTCTTCCACATTGCCGGCTTGAAGGCCGCCGAGTGGCTGCTGGTGCAGGGCGGATCGTCGGGCATCGGCGTCACGGCGATCCAGCTTGCCAAGGCGCTCGGCGCCAAGGTCATTGTCACCGCCGGCAGCGACGACAAGTGCGCGGCATGCGTCGCGCTCGGCGCCGACCACGCGGTGAACTACAAGACACAGGACTTCGTCGCCGAGGTGGACCGCATCACCGAAGGCCGCGGCGTCGATGTTGTGCTCGACATGGTGGCCGGCGACTACGTGGCGCGTGAAGTCAAGTGCCTGGCCAACGATGGCCGGCTGGCGATCATCGCGGTGCAGGGCGGCGCGAAGAGCGAGATCGACACCGGCACGGTGCTGCGCAAGCGCCTGGCCATCACCGGCTCGACGCTGCGCCCTCGGTCGGTCGAGTACAAGGGCCAACTCGCCCGCGCGTTGCGCGAAAAAGTGTGGCCGTTGCTCGAAGCCGGCCGCATCAAGCCGGTGATCCACCAGGTGTTCCCCGCCGCGCAGGCCGCGCAAGCTCATGCGCTGATGGAGTCGAGCACGCATGTCGGCAAGATCGTTCTGGACTGGAAAGCATGAGCAGAAAGAAACTCATCGCAGGCAACTGGAAGATGTACGGCAGTCATGCGGCCAATGCGGAACTGCTCGCCGGCATCACCGGTGCGCGGCCGTATGGCGTTGAAGTCGCGGTCTGCGTGCCGTTTCCGTACCTGTCGGAGACGGCAGTAGCCCTGGCCGGCAGCGACATCCGCTGCGGCGCGCAGGACTGCTCGGCGCACGAGCAGGGCGCCTACACCGGCGAGGTCTCGGCGGCGATGCTGCACGAGTTCGGCTGCCGCTACGTCATCGTCGGCCACAGCGAACGCCGCCAGTACCACGCCGAGAGCGACCAACTCGTCGCCG